>NZ_JAHGAP010000061.1:0-5299 GCF_030248655.1 Vibrio sp. D431a
GGTTTAAATTAAGTGGTTTTCATCATGAATAACAACATCAACTGACTTGCCATCAATTTTAACCTCGTCGCCAATTATAGAAACACTCCTGCCTGTGAATTTCTGTCCGTTAATGACAACTTCATTAGATTGACCGAGCAAAAGTTTCATGAGTTTTTTTAATAATGACTTCATTCTTGCGATAATGCCACGCGATTGTTTAGCTTGCAAACTAACCGAACAAGCACTTTGCTTTAAAAAACTTTTGATTTTAACTTTTGTGGCATTAAAATTCGGGTTAAACATTTCTCTAGGTAATAGTAATGGCAAAAGCAAAAAAAAGCTATGTGTGTAATGAATGTGGCATGGATTTCGCTAGGTGGCAAGGTCAGTGTAATTCATGTGGTTCTTGGAACACTATTTCGGAAATTGTCTTAACGAACAACAATTCCGTTAGTGCCAAATTAAATGATGCATTAGGTGGCAGACAGGGTGGTTATGCTGGTGGTGGTAGCACCAAGGCAAAAACGATTGATGAGATTGATCTGGATGAGATTATTAAGTACAAAACAGGTCAACCAGAGCTTGATAGGGTTTTGGGAGGTGGTGTTACAGCGGGTTCGATCGTTCTAATTTCTGGAGACCCCGGAGCTGGCAAAACAACACTTCTTACGCAAGTTGTGCACTACATGCATAAATCACTTCCGAGTATGTATAACACCTCTGAAGAGAGTTTGCCTCAATGGGTACTTCGTGCAAAGGGTAGATTAGGTCTTGCGTTTTCAAATGACACTTTCTTTATGGGTGACACTGATAATGTAGAAACACTTATCAAGATGGTCGAAGATAATAAAGTAAAGTTTCTAGTTACTGACTCTATTCAAGCGCTTTCGTCGTCTTCAGAGAATGGTAGAGCAGGCGGTGTTACCCAAGTAAAAACCTGCGCAAGCCTTCTTACAAGGCTATGTAAGCAGCATGGGGTTACTATCCTACTTGTTGGACAGGTTACTAAAAACAGTGAGATGGCTGGGCCACAAGAGCTTAAACACATCATTGATGCGACTGTACACATTGAGGTTACCGATGGTGATGTGAGGTTCTTGCGATCGGATAAGAACAGATTCGGCAATACTGATCAGGTTGGCGTCTTCCAGATGACGGGAGACAAGGGGATGGTGTCTGTAACGAACCCGAGCCGACTGTTCCTATCAAATTCAGAGGAAGAGTATTCTGGTAGTGCTGTCACTGTTATCAAAGATGGCTCGCGAAACATACTTATTGAGATTCAATCTCTGGTAACAGATGTTGAAGGCGAGAAGTCAATGAAGAACTGTATTGGCGTCTCTTACAGTAGATTGTCTCTTATCACGCAAGTGTTGAAAAAACATGGTGGCATCAAAACGTACTATGATATCAACGTATCTCTGGTAGGCGGCATTAAGTTACCTGATACTGAGACTTCAACAGATTTGTCTGTTGCTGCGTCCTTTATCTCTTCGGTGAACAACAAAGTCGTTCCTCGTGATAGTGTCTTTATTGGTGAGGTGGCACTGACAGGTGAAATCCGTCAGGTTAGAGATGGATTAAGTCGTGTTAAGGAATGCATCACTCATAGAAAGAGACAGATATACATTCCTCACGCAAATTACTGCAAGAAGATGCAGTCACTCAGCACAGATGAGTGCAAAATTATTCCTCTAAAGAAGATTAAAGATCTAATTGAGGCTTTGAGCTAGGAGTTGTTATGAAGGATATGTACGAAGCAAAAGTGTATCGTAGAGAGCAGATTCCTGATGAAATTAAGATAATGTGTTCTGATACTGGCATTTTGTCGGAAACGACGCTTCATAGGTGTATACGTGAAAGCGGCATCGAATTGTTCGCGATTAAGCTCATGAAGGAAGAGCCTGAAAGATTTACGCCACTTGAAGGTTATCGTCTAGGAATCGTTAAAGGCTTCGCGTCTCTGGATGTAATTGTCCACGAATACTTGAATGGAGAGGATCTCAGGAAAAATGGATCGTACATTAATCCAATTCATGAGGCGGTGACCCCTTTCTTTTCGGAAATAATTGACTCAACAATAGATTCTGATACGCATCAAAAAGCAATGGAGCTTAGAGAGGTATTGCAGAAAGTTGAAGAATACTACATGTCTATGGTTGAAGGGGAGGCTATGACTTTATCATCAAGCAAGCCACTCGGTCACGTCAGGGTTTATTGAAGTTTTTAGGCACCAAGCTGGTGTTGGTGCCTGATAGTTTAAATTTGTTGCTTGTGACAAGCTTTGGGTGCATTCGGTGTAATAACTTCGATTGAAAATATATCATTTAGCTTTTCACTTTCGATGCCTGTAAGTTCGGTAAGATTGAGCATAGATTTCTCAATGATCTTACTAGCGGCAATTGCTTGTGCACCCTCGATGTCAGAACATCTTGTTATTGAGGCAGAGAGTTTATCTGCAAACTCAGACCTTTCTGTGTCAATATCTACAAACTCTCTAAACAAATCTTCGACGCTTGCCGTTAATGGTTTTGTTTTAGGTATTTCGTTTAGTGCATTGTAGATGGATTCTATCCAGATTTTGAAATTATCGAATATTCGAAATAGTGGGTTCTTTTCTGAAGGTATACTCACAAATTCTTCAAACCCCTCAGCAAAGACTTCATGGAGATCTTTACGTTGGTCTAGATTTAATGAAAGCCATTCGTCTGTATCAGTCCCTAGCCAATCTAGTATGTCACTTAGTGTCTTCTTTGCTCTATCTGTACACATATCTGATTTAACAATATCTGTAAGCGCTTCAATATAAATATGAGCGCCTTCGTGTATGACAGTAGAGAGGTCTGCATTTTTGTTCAGTGTTAGTTTGGCGAAATTTTCATTACCGAATGTGACTGACCCTTTGGGGTTAATGTTGTTAACACAAGACTCTAACTTGAATGAACGATAAGAGTTACCCCTAAAATAAACAATATGCTGGTGACTTGGTTTGTCTTGGGTTGTATCAAACGCCTTTTGTAATCTTTCTTCTGGCGTCATGAGCCTTCTTGCTGAAGTGTTGTTTGCCTCAATTTCTCCAGTTAGGTGTGTGTAAATTCTTTCCTCTAACGTCGGCGCTAAGAAATGATTTTTAGTTTCTTCACTTAACTTTCGATGGCTATGGAAATTATCTAAGCTCCTTTTTGCCGAGGATAGTTCAGACTGTACAACTTTAAGGTCTAAAATGTCGGAATTTAAACCATCAGAAATTGTACGTAGTTTGTCCATGTGCTTCCTAAAGTCGCCCTCATGCCATAAAAATTCTTCCCTGTACTCCAAGGGGATTTGTTCAAGATAAACATCTGCGCACTTGGTTGCCCAGTTAGAGAGGAAGATATCTTTCTGGCGGTTGTTATTACGAGTTGGCATATTGTACCAATCGACACAGATGTGAGCAGCGCTTGGTGTTGTCATGTTTGTGCCTTCAACTTTAAACAAGTCACTGTAAAGCCATGAAGCCTCATTCTCGATGTGACGTTTAACTCTACTGGGGGAGTTAGAATTTGCATATTTCTGAAGCTTTCGAAAGCTCATAAACAAACGTGCATATCTTGCCTTTAGTGAAGCATTGATAGCATGTTCATATTTTTCTTTATTATTTTGGTGCCACTCGGTGTGTTGTAGTTGAGCAAGGCTTACATTGGATTCAATGTTAGGTAGTATACTTTCTGCGAACCCCTTATTTGTATTACCTCCGTTACTAAAGCCTTCAATGCTCTGAATTGAGTGTTGGACTTCGTGAAGTAAGGTTTCAATTAAGGTGTCTAGATTGGTAATGATAGCTTTGTTTACGGTTATGCTTGCCTTCGTGGCATTCCAGCTCCCACCGATATTTGGGTCATCGTCAAACGGATCTAATTTAAACCTTATATTTTTTAAAGATGGGTAAGCTTCGTATAGTGCATCGTGTTTAAGGATGGAGCCTAGTGAATAACTATCTATTTTCCCTTCTTCAAGTTCCCGTAATTTAGATGTGTCTATCTCAGCTTCATGATCGGATATTTCGTACCTCATTATGCCGTCAACCCCTTTAAACCATCCCGTTTCTCTAAGGACTTCTCTTGTTTCTGCGCCTTCGTTGTAGAGATTTATCGCATTAATGTAGTTTTCCATGGTTACACTTTTTGGCAAATTGGAGCGTATACCTGCGAACTGATAAAGAGTTTTACTAGACATTCTTCTTTCTTATAAGAATATTATTTTTATGATTGCGATTCTAAAAAATGTGGTTTTATTGCAAAAAAAGCTACGAGTGTGAGTTGACATAGATTGACTATTGTTAGAATCTATAAAAGTAAATAGGAGAAACTCAATGCAAACTAAAGTTTTCAACACAATAAAACACAATATGAACACGACGAAGTTTACGTCGTGCGATTTCGTGTGTGTTGAATCTAAGAATCTTGATATTGAGATGGATTTCATTAAGAAAGAACACACAACATAGATCTCCTATCATCGGGGATCGTACCCCGAAGAAGATTTTTAAGAAGACTCTTTTCGGGGAACCGGAAAGAGTCTTTTTTTATATAAAAAGCTCATGGCACCGCTTTGCCTAATAAAAATTAAGTTGTTGAAATTAAAGAAAAAAATATCAATTTAGGGGTTGACGTCGGAAATTTCAGGCTTTAGATTGAATATAGAACGAGATGAAGAAACGAGTTTGCGTTTAGCGCACTTTTTTACAGGTCTTTATCTTAAGGTTTTTTTTTGCAACCAATTGAAAAATAAGAAAAAAATTAAAATTTCGGGTTGACAAGAAAAATTGGCAGTAATAAATTGTAATAAGAAATGGCAAGTAGCCACAATAAACAGAATTTTACGAGTTTTATCATGAAAGCATTTATTAAATTTACAAATAAGATTGAGACGGAGTGCCACATGCACATCGCTACCTGTATGTTTGATAAAAAAAATGATGAAACGATATTCAAAAAATAGATCTCCTTATTTTGGGGGTCTGGTATCCCTGAGATATGTGACTTTAACAAGCTCTTCTCTGGGATCAGAGAAGAGCTTTTTTTATGAGCCGATTTAGCTCAGTTGGTAGAGCAACTGACTTGTAATCAGTAGGTCGCAGGTTCGAATCCTGTAATCGGCTCCAGAATGGCGACATAGCTCAGTTGGTAGAGCACATCACTCATATTGATCGAGGTCAGAGGTTCGAGTCCTCTTGTCGCTACCATTTTCGATCCCTTAGCTCAGTTGGTAGAGCGCCGGACTGTTAATCCGAAGGTCGTTGGTTCGAAACCATCAGGGATCGCCATTGCGGGTGTAG
>NZ_JAHGAP010000062.1:0-25954 GCF_030248655.1 Vibrio sp. D431a
CGCCACATAACTCAGCCAGACACTTCATACAATCAATAGAGATAGAGATAGAGATAGAGATAGAGATAGAGATAGAGATAGAGATAGAGATAGAGATAGAGATAGAGATAGAGATAGAGATAGAGATAGAGAAGCAAAGCGGGTATGTATTCCCGTTGCAAGCTTGCGTTGTTAGCTCCTTCGTAAGTCATTGCCCCACCGCCTCACCCTTTTCACTTTTCGACAGCGACAAAAAAGCCCCTCACCGAAATGAGGGGCTAGCATTAGACTGACGTTGAGTCCGAGAGAATTAAAGCATTCGAACGACAGAAGGGTGAACGGCGCGATACATGGCGTAATCAATCGCCTTCATGTTACTTGGGAAGACCAAGTTTTCGCACAGCAGGTACGTCTCAACCGACGTATCAATATAGAAAGCTTCACTGTAAGACTCACTGGCTAAATCCAGATCACCATCCAATTCGGCGTGCTTACCGCGAATCACATAGGAAAGCACTGAATCACGTAACCTCAATGCCTGTCCGAGATGCCGCTTGGCTAACGCCATGTCACCAATGATGGTTTCGTGCAGTGCTAAAGCTTCATAAATTCGCGGTTGAATTGGCCCCACCATCATTTTCACATTAGTCTCTAGTGCTTCACTGAGCTGCTGCATTCGCCCTTTCTTCAACTCCTGTGAGAAATCAAGAGCCTTTTGTACATGGTAAGCAATCAACAACTCAGCTTGAACGTAAGCATTATCCGGCTCGATTTCTAAAATGTTTTCCATCAAGTCGATACCTTGGCGGAATTGTTTAGTATCAGAGACATTAAGGTAATGGTTAGCCTGAACAAACAACTCCAACGCGTCGGGATTCATTGGCATTCCCGCCACCAGCATCGTAGATTTCAATTTGGCATCCGATACTTTCAGCACTTGCATCAAATCCAACGATGCTTGTTGAAGCACTGTCTTTAAATGACTACTGGTTAACGCGTATTGACGACTAAACAACACTTTCTCAGATGAGTTATTGCGATATTCCACCTCTAAAAAGCTGCCACCGTCATTCTCACGAACTCTCACCACAACCGATTTACCAGGCACAATGCCAGAAGTAAACGACGCCTTCTTTAGCATGACTCGGTAATCACTGACTTGAGCAATGTCGGACATCAACTTTTGGGCGAATCCGTCTGCCAAATCGTAGCTTAATCCTTCATTCGTAAAATTATCTTGAAACTTGAACTCAATCAGATGGGTATCGATGGCTTGGGTAATACGCACTTCCGACTGCTTGTAGGTAAACACGCCCATCACTACGACCAACATACTGATCCAGATGAAGTTCATAATTCCCAATCGCCAAGGGCTGATTTTGTTTTTGCTCTGAGGTGCTTTTTTCTCTTTTGACATCTCGCAGACTGCGCGAGTTAGAGGACCGGCAGGAAAGGTAACGGCTGGTGCTATAGGTAGACAATCCTCTTCCGATTCTTCAACAGAAGGTGGGATCTCTTCATTTTGCCGACTTGTGACAAACTCTTCATGCGTCATAGTAACCACGTTCGCTACCAGCTTATAGCCACGCTTGGGCACCGTGATAACGTAGTTGGTATTTTCCTCTCGACCGTCACGTAGTAGCTTACGCAACTCAAAGATGGATTGAGTCACCACTTGATCGGTCACAATCGCTCCAGCCCAAACGTACTGAATCAATTCCTCGCGGTTGAACACCTCATTCGCATGCTCCGCTAAGAAGTGCAAAAGATTAATTAAGCGTGGCTCAACAGTAACTTCCCTATCTTGTCGATACAGCTTATTTTCATCAACGCTCAAAACCCAGTCATTGATTTGAAAATAGACTCCAACCATGTATGAAAACTCTCGTATCTACAGACAGCGTTACGCTAGGAATCAGACAATGGTCGATTCCTACAAGTAACTAAAGGCAAGATTATAGGTGGGAAAGCAGCGTGTACCTAGAAAAGCAAGTCGCCAAAAATGCAAACTTAAGTTAAGTGATGCAAGAATGAGACTACTCAAGTGCGGCAAGGATAGAGCAATGTGTGGCGTCATCGTCTGTATGACCACAACAAGCATCATTAATCTTCTTTAACGCTCGGCGAATTTTCGTCAGCTCGTTAATTTTCCCATCAATCAGCTCTAACTTGGCAGAAGTAATGGCTTTTACCTCTGCACAGCTGTGTTCTGTCGCTTCTAACTTAATTTCTAACAGGTCTTTAATTTCATCCAGACTCAAGCCAAGATCTTTACCTTTGAGGATAAAGTGCACCTGCTTTTGATTCTCTTCATCATACAAGCGATAGCCTGACTCACTTCGTCCTGCGGGTTTTATTAGCGCGTTTTTCTCGTAGAAACGCAATGTATCGGCAGTCACACCACAACGTTTTGCCAGTTCACCTATCTGAAACATAACTTTCCCTATTAACTATCTCGTTACTTTTAAAGCTAAAGAACGACTTTTTTGCAATTATTTTTGAGATGCCAAACGATTGCGCGAGCTTTTTTGTAATAAATTGGTTAGAATACGCGCCATCAAATGTGGAGACTGTTTTCTAACCAGAAAACACCCTGCAAAGGTCTTTACCAAAACTGGCCAATATTTTACCCCAAGAGGTAAAAACAAGTTCATTTTTGGCAAACATCTTTAACTCCGTGAATTTGAGGAAAATGGAAGCATGAATAACGCTCGTCCTATTCGCCGTGCGCTTATCAGCGTATCAGACAAAACAGGTATTGTTGAGTTTGCGCAAGCTCTTGCTGAGCGCGGTGTCGATATCCTATCTACTGGTGGTACAGCTCGCCTACTTGCCGAACAAGGCATCGCCGTAACCGAAGTCTCTGACTACACTGGTTTCCCAGAAATGATGGACGGCCGCGTTAAAACGCTTCACCCAAAAGTTCACGGTGGTGTGCTTGGTCGTCGTGGCC
This sequence comes from Vibrio sp. D431a, assembly GCF_030248655.1. Lineage (NCBI taxonomy): Bacteria > Pseudomonadati > Pseudomonadota > Gammaproteobacteria > Vibrionales > Vibrionaceae > Vibrio > Vibrio sp. D431a. The sequence continues at coordinate 2,933 of NZ_JAHGAP010000062.1, forward strand.
AAGATGATGACGTGATGGAAAAGCACGGCATCAACCCTATCGATATGGTTGTCGTAAACCTATACCCATTCGCAGAAACCGTTGCCAAAGAAGGCTGTACACTAGCCGACGCTGTTGAAAACATCGATATCGGCGGCCCAACAATGGTTCGTTCTGCAGCGAAAAACCACAAAGACGTGACTATCGTTGTTAACGCAGGTGATTACGGCCGCGTAATTGCAGAGATGGACGAAAACGACAAATCTCTCACTCTCGAAACTCGCTTCGACCTTGCCATCGCTGCTTTTGAACACACTGCCGCTTACGACGGCATGATCGCAAACTACTTCGGCACTATGGTTCCATCTTACGGTGAGAACAAAGAAGGTGATGAAGAGAGCAAATTCCCTCGTACGTTCAACCAACAGTTCGAGAAGAAGCAAGACATGCGCTACGGTGAGAACAGCCACCAAGCAGCCGCATTCTACGTTGAAGCAAACCCACAAGAAGCATCCGTTTCTACTGCTCGCCAAATCCAAGGTAAAGCCCTTTCTTACAACAACATCGCAGACACGGACGCCGCACTTGAGTGTGTGAAAGAGTTCAACGAGCCAGCATGTGTAATCGTAAAACACGCAAACCCATGCGGTGTTGCTCTAGGTAAAGACATCCTAGAAGCGTACAACCGCGCTTACCAAACTGACCCAACATCTGCATTCGGCGGCATCATTGCATTCAACCAAGAGCTAGATGCTGAAACAGCAACCGCTATTGTTGAACGTCAATTCGTTGAGGTCATCATCGCTCCTTCTGTTTCTTCTGAAGCGATTGAAGTGGTTGCAGCGAAGAAGAACGTGCGTCTACTTGAATGTGGCGAATGGACAACGAAGACAACTGGCTTTGACGTGAAACGCGTGAATGGCGGTCTACTGGTTCAAGACCGAGACCAAGGTATGGTGAGCCTAGACGATCTAAAAGTGGTTTCTAAGCGCCAGCCAACAGAAGAAGAGCTGAAAGATGCACTGTTCTGCTGGAAAGTAGCGAAATACGTGAAATCTAACGCAATCGTTTACTCGAAAGGCGACATGACTATCGGTGTAGGTGCTGGCCAAATGAGCCGCGTTTACTCTGCGAAAATCGCAGGCATCAAAGCTGCAGACGAAGGTCTACAGGTTGAAGGTTGTGTAATGGCATCAGATGCATTCTTCCCATTCCGTGACGGTATCGACGCGGCTGCAGAAGCGGGCATCAAGTGTGTGATCCAACCAGGTGGTTCTATGCGTGATGACGAAGTTATCGCAGCGGCAGACGAACACGGCATGGCGATGATCTTTACCGGTATGCGTCACTTCCGCCACTAATCCTCTCGTCTTCACTGGGACGATAACTGCGTTGACGGCGTTCACTTATCCTAATCACATAGCATACTATGCTCATAGGAATAAGTTCACTTGTCGCCTTGTCCTCGTCCCACTGAATTAGAGAGGCCATACTCAGGTCTTTGCGAAATATCTGAGTTTGAGCAAACGGTATTTATAAGATTAAGGATTTTCATATGCGAGTTTTAATCATTGGTTCAGGCGGTCGTGAACATGCGCTAGGTTGGAAAGCGGCACAAAACCCAAATGTTGAGACTATCTTCGTTGCACCAGGCAACGCAGGTACAGCACTAGAGCCAAAACTAGAGAACGTAAACATCGATGTAGAAGACATCGCTGGCCTTGTTGCTTTCGCCAAAGAGAAGGCGATTGAACTGACTATCGTTGGCCCAGAAGCACCATTGGTTATTGGTGTGGTTGATGCGTTCCGCGAAGCGGGCTTACCAATCTTTGGCCCTACCCAGGCCGCAGCGCAACTTGAAGGCTCTAAAGCGTTTACCAAAGACTTCCTTGCTCGTCACCAAATCCCAACGGGTGCCTACGCGAATTTCACTGAAATCGAGCCTGCACTGGCTTACGTGCGTGAGCAAGGTGCACCGATCGTGGTGAAAGCCGACGGCCTTGCAGCTGGTAAAGGCGTGATTGTGGCAATGACGCTAGAAGAAGCTGAGGACGCAATCAAAGACATGCTAGCAGGCAACGCATTTGGTGATGCTGGTAGTCGTGTCGTTATCGAAGAGTTCCTAGATGGTGAAGAAGCAAGCTTCATCGTGATGGTCGATGGTGAGAACGTTCTGCCTATGGCCACCAGCCAAGACCACAAACGCGTAGGCGACAAAGATACTGGTCCTAACACCGGTGGTATGGGAGCATACTCTCCAGCTCCAGTGGTGACACAAGAAATCCACAACCGCATCATGGAAGAAGTGATTTACCCAACCGTACGTGGCATGGCCGCTGAAGGTAACCCTTACACTGGTTTCCTATACGCGGGTCTGATGATCGACAAAGACGGCACTCCGAAAGTGATCGAGTACAACTGCCGCTTCGGTGATCCTGAGACACAACCTATCATGATGCGCATGGAATCAGATCTTGTTGATCTGTGCCTAGCGGCAATCGACGAGAAACTGGATCAAGCGGAATCGAAGTGGGATCCACGAGCATCGATTGGTATCGTGCTAGCAGCCGGTGGTTATCCAGCAGCGTACAACAAAGGCGACGTTATTTCGGGTCTGCCACAAGTTGAAATTGAAGGCGAAAAAGTCTTCCATGCTGGTACAGGTAACAAAGATGGCGACATCGTGACAAACGGTGGTCGCGTTCTTTGTGCAACGGCACTTGGCAACAGCGTATCAGAAGCGCAGCAGCGTGCTTACGAGCTTGCAAAACAGATCAGTTGGGATGGCATGTTCCATCGCAACGATATCGGCTACCGTGCAATTGCACGTGAGCAAGAAAAATAAAAACAACATAAGTTGGCTAAAAAACAAAAGGCGCACTCAGCGCCTTTTTTTATTGTTCGAGAGAATGCGAAGCAATGTTTATTCAGAGATCAACTTGGGCCGAGAAACACAATCAAAGTCATCGTCATTGAGCATCAACAGTTCATCGACCATTGCTTTGTTTCGTGACTGCTTGCCGACAAAAGCCACATAACTGTCTACCGATGAGAGACGCTCGATAATAAATTTTGGCAACGTCTGATTAAACTCGAGTGTCGAGAACACCTTACCTTTGCAGGTTTCAAACGATTGACCATTCCAATAACCTTGAATAAGGCTCTTATTGTTACGAGACTGCGCCTTAACCGATGCCACTACGTCATTCGCTTCTGCTTTGTAGCGCTCTAATTGGTCATGCTGAAGTGGTAAGACTTTACGGTTAACACGATATTTTTGGTAAACCGCTTCGCCATCTTTATTGAAACGGATGTGGATTTGAAAAGGCACCAACTCTTGTTTGGTATCAACTTGCTCGCCTTTTCGAATCAACTCTCGCAACTCACCTTCATCCCAGCGATAATCACTCTGGAACCAACCATTGTCCCCCATAGTCACATAATCAGCCGCCGTACTCACACGAGTGAGTTTCTCTGTCATCCAGTACAAGCTGCTAGCATCTCCCGCAACTTTACCACCAGAAAAATGCGTGAATTGTTCTAAATTAGGAGTTTCAACCGATGAACAGCCAAAAAGGGTAAGGCTAGATAGGAGAAGTGAAGTGAGTAGATGTTTTTTCATGAAATTGCACCGAGGCAGGATACCTCGGTGCATTCTAACTTAGTTTACTGATTCTTTCAGCGCTTTACCTGCTACGAATGCTGGTACGTTAGCTGCTGCGATTTGAATCTCGTCACCAGTCTTAGGGTTACGACCAGTACGTGCAGCGCGGTGGTTTACTTTGAATGTACCAAAACCAATTAGTTGAACTTGGTCACCCTCTTTAAGTGCGCCAGTTACACCATCAAGAGTCGCTTCAAGAGCAGCTTTTGCTTGTGCTTTTGATAGGTCTGCTTTCTCTGCGATAAAGTCGATTAATTGGGTCTTGTTCATTAGGTTTCCCTTCTCATAGGTTATCGAATTCGTCTCACTCTAAAACATAAATGCCCCATCTGGCAAAGGTTTGTAAGCGATCTTTCGATTTTCTGACGTACTTTTAGCCATAATATGAGTAATAACTCACAATTTGTTACCACATACCCCCTGAAAACCCTTGCTTTCCAAGGTATTTGGACCAATTTATAAGTCACTTTTGCGGTTATAATAGCTGCAAATAACCACTATCAAACTACATTCAAGGGCAACTATGCTGCTGTTATCCATTTATATCTCTATTGCAATCGGCATTTCGTTTATCTGTTCGGTGCTGGAGGCGGTACTGCTGAGTATCAGTCCGAGCTACATTGCGCAGCTCAATCAACAGGGGCATCCCGCAGCTGGGCAATTGGCTAAGCTGAAATCAGATATCGACCGACCACTGGCATCTATTCTGACTTTAAACACCATCGCTCACACTATCGGCGCGGCCACTGCTGGTGCACAAGCTGCGGTTGTATTTGGTAGCGAAGCATTAGGTATCTTTTCGGCAGTGCTGACATTGGCGATCTTAGTGCTTTCAGAAATCGTACCGAAGACGATTGGCGCGACCTACTGGCGTCAGTTGGCACCCACTGCCGCGGTCGCATTGCGTTGGATGGTATGGGCGCTTACACCCTTTGTTTGGTTCTCAGAGCAAATCACCAAGCGTCTTGCTCGTAACCACGAAGCTCCGAAGATGCGTGATGAGCTGTCTGCAATGGCGATTCTGGCACGTGAAAGCGGTGAGTTTGCCGAGGGTGAATCAAAAATCTTAAGCAACTTGCTTGGCATCCAAGATGTACCCGTAACGCAGGTTATGACGCCACGACCAGTAGTATTCCGTGTCGATGCCACAATGACCATCAATGAGTTCCTAGAAAAACACAAAGATACGCCTTTCTCACGCCCATTGGTTTACAGCGAGCAGAAAGATAACATCATAGGTTTTGTGCATCGCCTTGAGTTGTTCAAACTACAACAATCAGGTTGTGGACAGAAACAGTTGGGAGCAATCATGCGCCCAATTCAAGTGGTGCTAAACAATACCACTTTACCTAAAGTATTCGACCAGATGATGACTCATCGCTTACAGCTGGCACTTGTTGTTGATGAATACGGTACCGTGCTAGGTTTGGTAACGTTGGAAGATATTTTTGAACACCTCGTAGGCGAGGAGATCATCGACGAAGCAGATAAAAGCACTGACATGCAGGAGCTGGCTTACCAACGCTGGGAAAGCTGGAAAGAAATGCACGGCGTAATCGAAAGCCGCGATGACGATGAAGAAGATAATGAGCCGGAGAAGCAGGATAAAGAGCCAGAAGCTCAAGAGCCACCGAAACCCGACTCGAAAGAATCGTAATCAGCATTAGGTATAACAGCTTAAACGCACAAACAAAAAAGGCATCCAGTTAGGATGCCTTTTTCTATTTATTCAACAATTAAAGCGCAATACCGATGTTGCTCACACCTTCTTCACGTAGCTCTTCACGCAAATCTTTAATCAAGCTGATGTCACGTTCTACCGCTTCACGCAGCGGACGGAAGATAGCCCACTGGACGTCCCACTCTTCACATACGGCTTCGTTTTCTTTCTGGTTGTCGTTAGTGATTGGCTCTGCGCCTTGTGCTTGCTCTAGATCAGCAACGGTTTGTACCGACTGTTGACTCACTTTAAGCATTGAATCGAAAAGGTAGTCGCGGTCCAATAGACCATGCAGTAACGTAGACAAACCCTGACACGCGTCCATCGCTGGGTAAACGCCGTAAAAATCGAACTCATCCGCACTTGGGAACAACTCTTCTAACTTCTCCAATTGACGTTCGAAGTTAATTTTCGCGTTCTTAACTGTCAAAATTTCCCATACACTATCAAGAATCGCTCGGTAAGCACGCGGGTCAGCAAATTCTGTATTCTCACAAAACATCGCATAGTTTGGATACATGCGTTCACACAGACACGCCATAAAGGTAATTTGTTGCCAAGGTTCTAGTTTTTCTAAACGAACCTGAAGAGGATTCTTAAGCATAGTCACTCAATCATTGAAGAAAAAAACAGCGAAAGTGTACTTGATTCATCACAGGGAAAAAAGTTAATGCCGCATTCAAATCAGATTTTCCTGCTCTCAGAGCATCGCGACACCTACAAAACGTTACTGGCAGAGAAAAATCTGCCCGATCTTTGCCTCACCGACCAACCAGAAGCCGCTCAGATCGTACTAGCGGATCCACCTTTACTATCACAAAGCTTAGACGAGTTTTCACAGCTTGAATGGGTACAATCCACGTTTGCTGGTGTCAACGCCTTAACATCCCCTAGCCTTCGTCAGGACTATACTCTAACTAACGTTCGAGGCATCTTTGGTCCACTGATTGCTGAATATGTTTTGGGTTACAGTATTGCCCATTACCGCCACTTTGCCCGATACCACCAGCAGCAACAAAACAAACAATGGCAGCCTCACCTGTACACGTCATTAAAAAGTAAAACCATGGTAATTCTTGGTACCGGTAGCATTGGGGGCTATCTGGGCAACGCCGCTAAAGCAATGGGGATAAAAACTATCGGTATTAACCGCACAGGTATCCCTACTCTAGGCGGCGAGTTTCATCAGACCTTTCATATCAATGAACTAAGTAAGGCATTTGAGCAAGCCGACATCGTTGTGAATACTCTACCAAGTACACCTGAGACGCGACAGTTACTTAATCGTCAAACGCTCAGCCAACTAAATCAGGCGTTATTGTTTAACGTAGGTCGTGGCGACGTACTGGATGAGGCAGGGTTGCTCTTCGCTCTGAAAAACCGTTGGGTAGAACACGCCTTCTTAGATGTGTTTGAGCAAGAACCGTTGTCGGTAGAGCATCCATTTTGGAAACTACCGCAAGTCACCATCACTCCACACATTGCTGCGCTGAGTTTTCCCGAGCAAGTCATCGAGATTTTTGCTGACAACTATCTACGCTGGCGCGATGGGTTTTCATTAAATTATCAAGTGGATTTCGAAAAGGGTTACTAAGAATGTCGTTAGACGAGCTATTGCAGCAAGTGAGGGCCTGCCAGATATGCGCGGATAACTTACCTTTGGGTGCAAACCCTGTCGTGCAAGCAGCAAAAGGGGCACGCATCCTAATCATCGGTCAGGCCCCTGGCACACGTGTACACAAAACCTCGATACCTTGGAATGACCCAAGTGGTGATCGATTACGCCAATGGCTCGATATCGACAAAGACGTTTTCTACGACCCAAATAAAATTGCCATTGTCCCAATGGGATTCTGTTATCCAGGCAAAGGGAACTCTGGTGATTTACCGCCTCGTAAAGAATGTGCGCCCACTTGGCATAAAAAGATTCTTGAGCAACTGCCCAATATAGAGCTCACTCTACTAATTGGTCAGTACTCGCAGCAGTACTATCTCACTAACAAACCAAAGACGCTCACGCAAACTGTTCAGCAATGGCAAGATTGGGAACCGGACTTTATCCCGCTCCCTCACCCATCCCCACGCAATACATTGTGGTTAAAGAAGAATCCTTGGTTTGAATCTGACGTCGTGCCATACCTTAAAAAACGCGTTCACTCGATGCTTTAGGTTACCCATGATCTAATTGCTTGTTTATCTGTACAAGAAAATTAGAACATAAAACCAGAAATCATAAGCATTTGTTTATATTGAATTTTAATGTCTAATGTACAGCTAGAGTAGTAATTAGATCATAGTAGGCCAAATACTACCAGAGCTGTACGGCCTTGAGTTTTAGGTAAAAAAATACCGGCACTGAATGCCGGTATTTGATTTCAAAAAAATCTAACTTACTTGTGGTATGGCTTAGATAGCTCGTGTACCGCATCCACAAAGACGCCCGCGTTTTCTGGCGGCACATCCAAATGGATACCGTGCCCTAGGTTGAACACATGACCAGTACCTGCATCACCAAAACCTTCTAGAATACCCGCGACTTCTTCACGGATACGCTCTGGTGAAGCGTAAAGCATTGATGGGTCCATGTTACCTTGCAGAGCCACTTTATCACCGATACGTACTTTCGCGTCTGCAATGTTGATTGTCCAGTCTAGACCAACCGCATCACAGCCCGTTGCTGCGATTTGCTCAAGCCACATGCCGCCATTCTTAGTAAACAGTGTGACTGGCACGCGACGACCGTCGTTTTCACGAATCAGACCATCTACAATCTTGTGCATGTATTGCAGTGAGAACAGATTGTAATCACGAGGCGTTAGTACGCCACCCCATGTGTCAAATACCATTACCGATTGCGCACCCGCTTTAATTTGCGCGTTTAAGTACTCGATAACGCTGTCTGCCAGCTTATCTAGAAGTAGGTGCAGAGTTTGTGGTTCCGCGTACATCATCTTCTTGATCTTGGTAAACGCTTTAGAGCTACCACCTTCGATCATATACGTCGCAAGAGTCCAAGGACTACCAGAAAAACCAATCAGCGGCACTTCACCCTTCAGGTCTTTACGGATCTGGCGTACTGCGTTCATTACGTATTGCAGTTCACCTTCAGGATCTGGCAAACCAATTTTTTCCACGTCGGCTTTGCATGTAATTGGGTTATCAAAAACAGGTCCTTCACCCGCAGCAAAACGCAAACCAAGCCCCATTGCATCTGGAATCGTTAAGATGTCCGAGAATAAGATCGCGGCATCAAGAGGAAAACGGCGTAATGGTTGAAGTGTCACTTCGGATGCTAATTCTGCATTTCGACACAAAGACATGAAATCACCCGCTTCTGCACGAGTCGCTTTGTATTCTGGTAGGTAACGACCTGCCTGGCGCATCATCCATACTGGCGTGTAATCTACCGGCTCTTTTAAAAGCGCACGCAGATAACGATCATTTTTTAATTCAGTCATTCCGTAATTCCAACTGTTAGGCTTTCTGTGAAAGGGGGTATTCTATCACTGATTTAAGTCCAATAGCTGTGTGCTTTGCAACCTGGATCAAGTTATTAACTTTTAAATCAATGCTTAATTTGCACCCAATCGGTATCAGTGTTAAAAATTTGTTCGCTAGCGAAAACTACAATTATAAACTGAGTACTTAGTACTCAGCATCTCATAACGACATCTTACTTACCCCCTCCCTCTCGGAGGGTTTTTTTTATCTATTTATCAGACAATTAGAGTCTATATCTTTCAGCGTTTGTTCGATAAGTGCTCTTGCAATCGTTCCTTTAGGCGCAACAGGCGGCATCTCGTCGATACCAAACCATTGTGCATCAGACAGCTCAGTGTAGTCTGGGCTTAACTCTCCGGATTCATAGTCAGCTAAAAACCCCATCATCATACTGGATGGGAAAGCCCAAGGCTGGCTGCCAAAGTAACGAATATTTTTAACGAGAATTCCCGTTTCTTCATGAATTTCTCGAGCCACGCACTCTTCTAATGTCTCACCGACTTCTAGAAAACCCGCAATAACCGTATACATACCATTTCGATGCCTTGGATGTTGGGCTAATAAGATCTGATTTTCTTTACGTACAGCAACGATAATACACGGAAATATTCTAGGATAATGAAGGGTGCGACATTCACCACACTGCATGGCTAACTGGTTATTATTAAGAAAGTTTCTTCCTCCGCACTGTGGACAAAAGCGCAAACTTTGCGTCATGTGCCCATATTGCACAGCTTTACTTAACAACATAAATAATGGCTCAGGAAAATGCAGGCAGTCACGCAGGGATACTAAAGGTAGATCATGCTCTAAATCGGCCAAGTTAAGCCACATGACGGGCGAACCAGAATACTCACCAATGGGTCTTGCACTCGTTACTGGCAGTGATAACTGCTCTGCAGACCCGAAGGGCACAGCACCATCCACCAGCCAAATTTCACTTCCTGCAACAACACACCAGTATGCATTTATCGCGCGGTTAACATCACCTTTTCTTAACATTACACCATCCCTTTGCTTGAAGTTCGTTCATTTTACTGGCAATCTAATTTCATACTAGAGTTTATCGTTAAGTAAATGTGCACTCTAAATTCTAGTAAGGACAAGAGTTTGTAATAACTTTACTAACTTTGCTTTGCAAAGGATACGTTCGCCGATGGGCGATCAGATCATGAGGGCATGGTCATGCTAAGAAAATTCAAACAAACACAAGACCAGTGGGGTGGCTCAAGTGATGTCATTGATCACTGGTTAGAGACACGACAATCCCTGATTGTTGAATATTGTAAGCTTGCAGCGCTGCAACCTTGTTCGAAAACCAATGTTATTGAACTCCCATCTCCTTCCGAACTGCAGGATTTCTGTCAGCACCTCGTTGATTACATCTCCGAAGGCCACTTTAAAATTTATGACATGGTTATGGACCGTTGGAAAGCAACCGGCTTTGTCGTGACTAATGAGATCAATCAAACCTATGGTCAAATTGTTCTAACGACTGAACCATTATTGAACTTTAACGATAAGTACTCAGAAGTGACTGAAGATGATGAATTAAATGATTTCGATTCTGATATGTGTCTCATTGGGGAAATTCTTGAGACTCGCTTTGAAGTCGAGGACTATCTGATACAGCAAATCGCAGAAAGCCTGTCTATGCCACCTGGGGCTTAGTATTTGCAAACATTTAGAAATAGAGTGAGAGAAGAGACTGACGATCATCGTCGGTCTTTTTTGTTTCTAGCTTTATCGAAAATCCCACCGGAAGAACAAAGTAGTATAAAAACTAAAAAGGCACCCGAAGGTGCCTTTTTCTTAAGCTTTTAACGATTACTCGTTATATGACTTACTCTTCAGAAGAGAAACCAGCGTTTAGAAGTGCCGCTAGGTTATCCGTTGCTTGCTCAGCAGAAGGACCATCTTGCGCTTCAGAACGTTTAGCTTGACGCTCTTGGTGGTATGCGAAACCAGTACCAGCTGGGATCAGACGACCAACAATTACGTTCTCTTTCAGACCACGTAGGTCATCACGCTTACCAGAAACCGCAGCTTCTGTTAGTACGCGAGTTGTCTCCTGGAACGATGCCGCAGAGATGAACGACTCAGTCGCTAGAGATGCTTTAGTAATACCTAGTAGTTCACGTTCGAAACGTGCAGGCTCTTTGCCTTCAGCTTCTAGGTTACGGTTAGCAATCTTAACTTGTGAGTACTCAATCTGTTCACCAGGTAGGAACTCAGAGTCACCAGAGTGAGTAATAGTACACTTACGTAGCATCTGACGAACGATAGTTTCAATGTGCTTATCGTTAATCTTAACGCCTTGTAGACGGTAAACTTCCTGTACTTCGTTAGCAATGTACTGCGTTACCGCGTGTACGCCACGTAGACGTAGGATGTCATGTGGAGACTCTGGACCATCTGCGATCACATCACCACGTTCAACTTTTTCACCTTCGAATACGTTCAACTGACGATGCTTAGGAATCATCTCTTCGTAAGCTTCACCGCTTTCACGTGTGATCACTAGGCGACGTTTACCTTTCGTCTCTTTACCAAAGCTCACAGTACCTGTGTGCTCAGCAAGGATTGCAGGCTCTTTCGGCTTACGTGCTTCAAATAGGTCAGCAACTCGTGGAAGACCACCGGTGATATCTTTGTTACCGCCAGACTTCTGAGGAATACGTGCTAGTGTTGCACCAACACCTACTGCTGCGCCATCTTCGATGTTCACAATCGCTTTACCAGGTAGGAAGTAGTGAGCTGGCATATCAGTACCAGGGATCATTACATCGTTACCTTGCTCGTCAACAAGTTTGATAGCTGGACGCATATCTTTACCTGCTGAAGGGCGAGCTGCTGGGTCAGTTACTTCGCTTGAAGATAGACCAGTTAGGTCATCAGTTTGACGAGATACTGTTACGCCGTCGATCATATCTACGAACTGGATGCGACCTGCTACCTCAGTAATGATAGGTAGTGTGTGCGCTTCCCAGTTTGCAACTGTTTCGCCAGCTTGAACTGTATCACCATCGCCTTTGCTTAGTAGCGTACCGTAAGGCAGTTTGTGCTTCTCTTTAGTACGACCAAACTCATCAACGATAGTTAACTCTGTCGCACGAGAAGTGATAACGATCTTACCGTCATCAGCCAATACAGATTTAGCGTTGTGTAGCTTGATAGAACCGTTGTTCTTAACTTGAACACTGTTCTCTGCCGCTGCTGTCGATGCCGCACCACCGATGTGGAACGTACGCATCGTTAGCTGTGTACCTGGCTCACCGATAGACTGAGCAGCAATAACACCCACTGCTTCACCTTGGTTCACTAGGTGACCACGTGCTAGGTCACGACCGTAACATTGTGCACAACAACCGAAGTCAGAATCACACGTTACTACAGAGCGCACTTTCATGCTGTCTACTGAGTTCTCTTCCATGATTTGACACCATTTCTCATCGATCAGGGTGTTACGTGGAATAAGAACGTCTTCAGTGCCAGGTTTTAGTACGTCTTCAGCAACAACACGACCAAGAGCAAGCTCAGAAAGTGCAACTTTAACATCACCACCCTCGATGTGAGGCATCATGTCGACACCTTCGTGAGTGCCACAGTCATGTTCAGTTACAACAACGTCTTGAGCAACGTCTACTAGACGACGAGTTAGGTAACCCGAGTTCGCTGTTTTCAGTGCCGTATCCGCAAGACCCTTACGAGCACCGTGCGTTGAGATAAAGTACTGAAGTACGTTTAGACCTTCTTTAAAGTTCGCTGTGATCGGCGTTTCGATGATTGAACCATCTGGACGCGCCATCAGACCACGCATACCCGCAAGCTGACGAATCTGTGCTGCAGAACCACGAGCGCCCGAGTCCGCCATCATATAGATGCTGTTGAATGACTCTTGCTGTTCCTCTTCACCGTCACGGTTAACTACCGTTTCAGATGAAAGGTTTTCCATCATTGCTTTCGCAACACGGTCGTTGGTCGATGCCCAGATATCGATAACTTTGTTGTAGCGTTCGCCCGCAGTAACAAGACCTGATTGGTACTGTTCCTGGATTTCACGTACTTCTTCTTCCGCTTCTGCGATTTCAGTGTACTTAGCTGCAGGTACAACCATATCGTCGATACCAACAGATACACCAGAAAGTGCCGCGTATGCGAAACCTGTGTACATGATTTGGTCAGCGAAGATTACTGTGTCTTTCAGACCTAGTTTACGGTACGCCTCGTTAAGTAGGTTAGAGATTTGCTTCTTACCTAGCTTTTGGTTAACGATGCTGTACGGTAGACCAGCTGGCACGATTTGCCATAGCATTGCACGACCAACAGTGGTGTCTACCATCTTGGTTTCTGTAGTGCTGTTGCCATCTTCGTCTACAACAGTTTCTGTAATACGTACTTTAACGCGTGCGTGAAGCTCAGCTTGTTTAGTGCGGTATGCTTTCTCAGCCTCTTCTGGGCCAGAAAGGTACATGCCTTCACCTTTCACGTTGATCTTTTCACGAGTCATGTAGTACAGACCCAATACAACGTCCTGAGAAGGTACGATGATCGGATCACCTGACGCTGGCGACAGAATGTTGTTTGTCGACATCATCAGAGTACGAGCTTCAAGCTGTGCCTCTAGAGTTAGAGGTACGTGAACCGCCATTTGGTCACCATCGAAGTCCGCGTTGTACGCCGCACAAACAAGTGGGTGTAGCTGAATCGCTTTACCTTCGATCAGTACTGGTTCGAACGCCTGGATACCTAGACGGTGAAGTGTCGGTGCACGGTTCAATAGTACTGGGTGTTCACGGATTACTTCGTCTAGGATATCCCAAACGACCGCTTCTTCACGCTCTACCATTTTCTTAGCAGCTTTGATTGTAGTCGCAAGACCACGAGTCTCTAGCTTGCTGTAGATGAATGGTTTGAATAGCTCAAGTGCCATCTTCTTAGGAAGACCACACTGGTGTAGACGAAGGTATGGACCTACTGTGATTACAGAACGGCCAGAGTAGTCTACACGTTTACCTAGAAGGTTCTGACGGAAACGACCTTGTTTACCCTTGATCATATCAGCAAGAGATTTCAGAGGACGCTTGTTAGAACCTGTGATCGCACGACCACGACGACCGTTATCTAGTAGCGCATCAACAGACTCTTGCAGCATACGTTTTTCGTTACGTACGATGATGTCCGGAGCAGCTAGCTCTAGAAGACGCTTCAAACGGTTGTTACGGTTGATCACACGACGGTATAGATCGTTAAGATCAGAAGTCGCAAAGCGACCGCCATCTAGAGGTACTAGAGGACGTAGATCTGGCGGAAGTACTGGAAGTACAGTTAGGATCATCCACTCAGGGTTGTTACCCGATGCGATGAACGCTTCTACCAGCTTAAGACGCTTAGTTACTTTCTTACGCTTAGTTTCAGAGTTTGTTGTCTCTAACTCTTCACGCATTTGTTCTGCTTCAGCGTGCATATCCATAGAACCTAGTAGGTCCTTGATAGCTTCCGCACCCATCTTAGCAGTGAACTCGTCGCCCCACTCTTCTAGACGATCTAGATACTCTTCTTCAGTAAGCATCTGACCTTTTTCTAGATCAGTCATACCAGGCTCTGTTACTACGTACATTTCGAAGTACAGAACGCGTTCGATATCACGTAGAGGGATATCCATTAGTAGACCGATACGAGACGGTAGCGATTTTAGGAACCAGATGTGAGCTACTGGTGAAGCCAGTTCAATGTGGCCCATACGGTCACGACGAACTTTAGTTTGTGTAACTTCTACACCACACTTCTCACAGATAACACCACGGTGCTTCAGGCGCTTGTACTTACCACAAAGACATTCGTAGTCTTTAACTGGACCAAAGATACGCGCACAGAACAGACCATCGCGTTCAGGTTTGAACGTACGATAGTTGATCGTTTCAGGTTTTTTAACTTCACCGAAAGACCATGAACGGATCATGTCTGGTGAAGATAGACCGATTTTGATTGCATCAAATTCTTCGGTCTTATGCTGTGCTTTTAGAAAGTTTAATAAGTCTTTCACAATCAGCTCCTGTAAGGAGTTAAAAGGAGCTCACTCGCTAAAGTGAGCACCTTCTTCCAAATAATCGCTTTGATTCTCTCGACTTTCATCAAGAGAGAAAAGGATTACTCTTCGTCTTCTAGCTCGATGTTGATACCTAGCGAGCGGATCTCTTTCAACAGTACGTTGAACGATTCTGGCATGCCAGGTTCCATGCTGTGGTTACCGTCTACGATGTTCTTGTACATCTTAGTACGGCCGTTAACGTCATCCGACTTAACCGTTAGCATTTCTTGTAGCGTGTAAGCAGCACCGTATGCTTCTAGTGCCCATACTTCCATCTCACCGAAACGCTGACCACCGAACTGAGCTTTACCACCTAGTGGCTGCTGAGTTACTAGGCTGTACGAACCAGTTGAACGAGCGTGCATCTTGTCATCAACAAGGTGGTTCAGTTTCAGCATGTACATGTAACCAACAGTTACAGGACGCTCAAACGCATCACCTGTGCGACCATCAAACAGTGTTAACTGACCTGATGTTGGTAGATCTGCTAGCTCAAGAAGTGCTTTGATTGACTCTTCTGGAGCGCCATCAAATACAGGAGTCGCGATTGGTAGACCGCCACGCAAGTTCTTGATCAGAGTACGTACTTCATCATCAGATAGAGAAGCAATGTCTACTTTCTGGCGAGTGTCGCCTAGATCGTAAACTTTTTGTAGGAACTCGCGGAATTTCGCTAGTTCTTGCTGCTCTTTAACCATCTGGTTGATCTTGTCACCGATACCTTTCGCTGCCAGACCTAAGTGTACTTCTAGGATCTGACCGATGTTCATACGCGAAGGTACACCCAGTGGGTTAAGTACGATGTCTACAGGCTGACCTTTCTCATCGTATGGCATGTCTTCAACAGGGTTGATCTTAGAGATTACACCCTTGTTACCGTGACGACCCGCCATCTTATCACCAGGCTGAATGCGACGTTTAACCGCTAGGTAAACCTTAACGATCTTCAGGACGCCAGGTGCTAAATCATCACCTTGAGTGATCTTACGACGCTTAGTTTCGAACTTCTTATCGAAGTCAGCTTTTAGCTCATCCCACTGCTCAGCAAGTTGCTCAAGCTGAGTTTGTAGTGCGTCATCTTCTAGCGTTAGTTCTAGCCACTTCTTACGATCAGTTGTGTCTAGTTTCGCTTCAGAGTAACCGCCTTCAATCAATACAGCTTTAACACGGTTTAGAAGGCCGCCCTCAAGAATCTGGAATTCTTCAGTTAGGTCTTTCTTCGCTTCTTTAAGCTGCATCTGTTCGATTTCAAGCGCACGCTTGTCTTTCTCTACGCCATCGCGAGTAAAGACTTGAACGTCGATGATCGTACCTGATACAGAGTTAGGTACACGTAGTGAAGTATCTTTAACGTCAGATGCTTTTTCACCGAAGATTGCACGTAGTAGCTTCTCTTCAGGCGTTAGCTGAGTTTCACCTTTAGGTGTAACTTTACCAACTAGGATGTCGCCACCCTTAACTTCAGCACCGATGTAAACGATACCTGACTCGTCTAGTTTAGACAGAGCAGACTCACCTACGTTTGGAATATCCGCTGTGATCTCTTCAGAACCAAGCTTAGTATCACGCGCCACACAAGTCAGTTCTTGGATGTGGATAGTCGTGAAACGGTCTTCTTGAACTACGCGCTCAGATACTAAGATCGAGTCTTCGAAGTTGTAACCGTTCCAAGGCATGAACGCGATACGCATGTTTTGACCAAGCGCTAGTTCACCAAGGTCTGTTGAAGGACCATCAGCAAGAACGTCACCGCGTGATACAGGCTCACCTGGCATCACACATGGGCGCTGGTTAATACATGTGTTCTGGTTAGAACGTGTGTATTTAGTCAGGTTGTAGATGTCGATACCAGCTTCACCTGGTACTAGCTCTTCTTCGTTAACTTTAACAACGATACGAGAAGCATCTACTGACTGGATTACACCACCACGTTTAGCAACTGCAGTTACACCTGAGTCAACTGCTACGTTACGTTCAATACCAGTACCAACAAGCGGTTTGTCAGCTTTCAGTGTTGGAACTGCCTGACGTTGCATGTTCGCACCCATCAATGCACGGTTCGCATCATCGTGTTCTAGGAACGGGATAAGCGATGCAGCGATAGATACAACCTGGTTTGTCGCAACGTCCATGTACTGAGCGTGCTCACGAGGGTGTAGACCAGATTCACCTTTCTGACGAGCTGTGATCAGCTCATCTGCAAAAGTACCATCTTCGTTTAGCTTAGCGTTCGCCTGTGCGATAACGAATTGGCCTTCTTCGATTGCAGATAGGTAATCTACTTCGTCTGTTACTACGCCATCTACAACGCGACGGTATGGTGTCTCTAGGAAACCGTACTCGTTACAACGCGCAAACGCAGATAGAGAGTTGATCAGACCGATGTTTGGACCTTCAGGCGTTTCGATAGGACATAGACGACCGTAGTGAGTTACGTGTACGTCACGTACTTCGAAGCCAGCACGTTCACGAGTTAGACCGCCAGGACCCAACGCAGAAATACGACGCTTGTGCGTTACTTCTGATAGCGGGTTGTTTTGGTCCATGAACTGTGAAAGCTGTGAAGAGCCAAAGAATTCTTTAACTGCCGCAGAAATTGGCTTCGCGTTGATCAAGTCTTGAGGCATGATTGCGTCAAGATCGCCTAGGCTTAGACGCTCTTTAACTGCACGCTCAACACGTACTAGACCTACACGGAACTGGTTCTCAGCCATTTCGCCTACAGAACGGATACGACGGTTGCCTAGGTGGTCGATATCGTCCACTTCGCCCTTACCGTTACGGATCGCGATCAGCTTCTTCATCACTTCGATGATATCAGTTTCATCAAGTGTGCCTTGCTCTTGAGCATCTTCACGGCCGATAGAGCTGTTGAACTTCATACGACCAACAGTCGATAGATCGTAACGCTCTTCAGAGAAGAATAGGCTTTCGAATAGAGCTTCTGCAGCTTCTTTTGTTGGCGGCTCACCAGGGCGCATCATGCGGTAGATTTCTACCAATGCAGAAATACGATCAACCGTGCTGTCGATACGTAATGTTTCTGACATGAATGGACCGTGGTCTAGATCGTTCGTAAATAGAACTTCTAGCGCTTTGTGGCCTGCCTGAGATAGGTTCGCTAATGCTTCCAGGCTGATTTCCTGGTTAGCGTTAACAATGATCTCGCCAGTTGCTTCATTGATGTAATCTTTAGATGCAACTTTACCAACGATGTACTCAACTGGTACTTCGATGTGATCAACGCCATCTTTTTCTAGTTGGCGGATATGACGAGCTGTTACGCGACGACCCTGCTCAACGTAAACTTTACCATTTGCTTCGATGTCGAATGACGCAGTTTCACCACGTAGACGATCAGGAACCAACTCCATCAATAGAGTTTGGTCTTTCACTTCGAAGTTCACTTTCTCGAAGAAGATATCTAGGATTTCTTCTGTCGACTTACCTAGTGCTCGAAGGATGATCGATGCTGGTAGCTTACGACGGCGGTCGATACGAACGTACAAGTTATCCTTAGGATCAAACTCGAAATCAAGCCATGAACCACGGTAAGGAATAACACGTGCGTTGTATAAAACTTTACCTGAAGAGTGGGTCTTACCCTTATCGCTGTCGAAGAACACGCCTGGGCTTCGGTGCAGCTGGGATACGATAACCCTCTCGGTACCGTTGATTACGAAGGTACCATTGTCTGTCATGAGTGGAATTTCACCCATGTAGACTTCTTGTTCTTTAATGTCTTTTACAGTACCTGCTGGCGCGTCTTTATCAAAGATAACTAGGCGTAGTTTTACACGTAGTGGCTTTGAGTAAGTTACACCGCGGATTTGACATTCTTTAACGTCAAAAACTGGCTCACCAAGACGGTAGCTAACGTATTGCAGCTCAGAATTGCCGTTGTAGCTCTGAATCGGGAATACAGAACGGAAAGCGGCTTCAAGACCGTATTGACCTTCAGGATCCTGTTCGATAAATTTGTCGAACGAATCGAGCTGGATCGATAGCAGGTATGGAATGTCCAAAACTTGTGGACGAGTACCAAAGTCCTTACGGATGCGCTTTTTCTCGGTATAAGAGTAAACCATGGGGTTCCTCAGCTCGCTGATAAGTGACCCAAACTGTCCGCCCGCTCCTAGTTACTTAAGGGGGGTAAGGGACAGTGACTAATATAGCTGTTTACTGTAGTGACATTTCATTTCGTAAGAATGAAATGTTTTTTGCATGGATATCAGGCGCTTAAACAGCGGGAAAATTCGCCTATACCCTACAGCGCAAAAAGGCCGGTGGTTAAAAAACCACCAGCCAATTAGCCGTTAGGCTAAGAAACTATGCAATAATTACTTAACAGCAACAGTTGCACCAGCTTCTTCTAGCTGAGCTTTAAGAGCTTCAGCTTCTGCTTTCTCAACACCTTCTTTAAGAGGTGCTGGAGCGCCGTCTACTAGAGCTTTAGCTTCTTTAAGACCTAGGCCAGTTGCGCCACGTACTGCTTTGATTACAGCAACTTTGTTACCGCCAGCAGCTTCTAGGATTACGTCGAATTCAGTTTGCTCAGCAGCAGCTTCGCCTGCAGCAGCGCCGCCAGCTACAACAGCAGCAGCAGCAGAAACACCGAATTTCTCTTCCATTGCTTCGATTAGTTCAACAACTTGCATTACAGACATTTCTGCAACTGCGTCTAGGATTTGCTCGTTAGTAATAGACATAACAATTCTCTTTTAAGTCAACAATAAGTTTATTAAGCAACCAGTAAAAAGCAAGGCTTATGCCGCTGCTTCTTGTTTTTGATCGCGGATAGCTGCGATAGTACGCGCCAGCTTGCCAGCCGAAGCTTCTTTCATGCACATCATTAGGCGTGCAATTGCTTCGTCGTAAGTTGGTAGTGTTGCTAGTACTTCAGCGTCAGTTAAAGCGCCTTCAAATGCAGCAGCTTTGATCTCGAAATCTTTGTTCTCTTTAGCGAAGTCTTTGAAAAGACGCGCGGCAGCACCTGGGTGCTCATTAGAGAATGCGATTAGAGTAGGACCAGTGAAAGTGTCAGTTAGACACTCGTACTCAGTACCTTCAACCGCACGACGAGCAAGAGTGTTACGAACAACTCTCATGTAAACGCCAGCTTCACGAGCTTGTTTACGTAGAGAAGTCATCGCGCCAACTTGAACGCCACGAGAATCAGCTACAACTGCAGAAAGTGCACCACTGGCAGCTTCGTTGACTTCAGCAACAATTGCTTTTTTGTCTTGAAGGTTTAAAGCCATCTTGGATTTACTCCTGGTTGTCGTTACACCACTCACTATCATCACGACAGTGAGAGCTATTGAGGTGCTTCCCCAGAAGAAAGTTAACTATATTACATAGAGCTTTCTGTCAGTTCGGGCACCATCTACGTAGGATAATTAAGTTTGCTTTTACACAAACACCTACGGTCTTGGACGGAGACTGGGTCTTAATTCATTTCGAACTAGGAGACAGTTCAAAGAACCAAAGTTCAGCCCCAACCACAAATATTAGGCGCAAAATTATACACTAATTTTGCGCCTAAGCAAATAAATTATGCTTGAGTGTTCAGGCTAGCCTGATCAACAGCAACACCAGCACCCATAGTAGTAGAGATGCTTACTTTCTTCAGGAAAGTACCTTTCGCTGAAGATGGCTTAGCTTTCTTCAGAGCAACTAGAAGTGCTTCTAGGTTCTCTTTGATCTGCTCAGCAGAGAAGTTTGCTTTACCGATAGTAGTGTGGATGATGCCGTTTTTGTCGTTACGGTAACGAACCTGACCAGCTTTAGCGTTTTTAACTGCTTCAGCAACGTTAGGAGTTACAGTACCAACTTTAGGGTTTGGCATAAGACCGCGAGGACCTAGGATAGTACCTAGTTGACCTACAACGCGCATTGCATCTGGAGAAGCAACAACTACGTCAAAGTTCATTTCGCCTTTCTTAACTTGCTCAGCAAGATCTTCCATACCTACGATGTCTGCGCCAGCTTCTTTAGCTGCTTCAGCGTTAGCACCTTGAGTGAACACTGCAACGCGGATTTCGCGGCCAGTACCGTGAGGTAGTACAGTTGCACCACGTACGTTCTGGTCAGATTTACGAGCATCAATGCCAAGGTTAACAGCAACGTCTACAGACTCAACGAATTTAGCAGTCGCTAGTTCTTGAAGAAGAGCAACAGCTTCGTTGATTTCGTATTCTTTAGTTACGTCAACTTTTTCGCGGATTACGCGCATGCGCTTAGTTAGTTTTGCCATCTTATTAACCCTCTACCACTAGGCCCATTGAACGAGCAGTACCAGCGATAGAACGCTTCATCGCTTCGATGTCAGCACCAGTCATATCAGCAGCTTTAGTTTCTGCGATTTCTTGGATTTGAGCGTCAGTTACAGTACCAACTTTTTCAGTGTTTGGACGACCTGAACCAGACTTAACGCCAGCAGCTTTCTTAAGAAGAACAGCAGCAGGTGGAGTCTTAGTTACGAACGTGAAAGAACGGTCGCTGTATACTGTGATAACTACTGGAGTTGGTAGACCTTTCTCAATAGATTCTGTTTTTGCGTTGAACGCTTTACAGAATTCCATGATGTTCACACCGTGTTGACCTAGTGCAGGACCTACTGGTGGACTAGGGTTAGCCATACCAGCAGCAACTTGTAGCTTGATGTAAGCTTCAACTTTCTTAGCCATGATAATTCCTAAGTTTGGGTACAAACGCTAATCGCGGATCAGCTCCCCGTTTGTGTAAGAAACTTTTTACTTCACTTGAAGTAAAAAGGCGCGAAATTATAGTCATAATCCGCGCCTTATACAACCCTAAAAAGGTGATTTTTTATACTCTTTAACGAAGAGTCTTAGTCCAGCTTTTCAACCTGACCAAATTCAAGCTCAACTGGTGTCGCACGACCAAAGATCGATACAGACACTTTCAGGCGGCTCTTCTCGTAATCCACTTCTTCAACAGTACCGTTGAAGTCAGCAAATGGACCTTCGTTAACACGTACCACTTCACCCGCTTCGTACATTGTACGCGGACGAGGCGCTTCACTCGCTTTCTCAAGACGATTAAGAATCGCGTCAGCCTCTTTATCCGTGATAGGTGCCGGACGGTCTGAGGTACCACCAATGAAGCCCATGACACGCGGCACACTGCGTACTAGGTGCCATGATTCATCGTTCATAATCATCTGAACAAGGACGTAACCTGGGAAGAACTTACGCTCAGACTTGCGACGCTGACCCGCGCGCATTTCCACTACTTCTTCAGTAGGAACCAGTACTTCACCGAATAGCTCTTCCATGCCGTGCATTTTGATATGCTCGCGCAGAGATTGAGCTACACGACCTTCAAATCCAGAGAAGGCTTGAACCACATACCAGCGTTTTTTTGGAGCTTCACTCATGAATAAAAACCCTCTATACCCCAGTTGCTAGAGCTACTAGACGAACCATAATTCCGTCAATACCCCATAGCACTAGAGCCATTACAATACTTACAGCTAAAACGATCAGTGTTGTTTGCATGGTTTCTTGGCGAGTAGGCCAAACAACTTTACGTACTTCCATACGAGATTCTTTTGCAAAACTGATCGCTGCTTTACCTTTAGTCGTTGTTGCTGCAACGCCTAAGGCAGCTGCAATAAGAACAACAACGCCTGCAGCAC
The DNA here is from genome assembly GCF_030248655.1 of Vibrio sp. D431a. Lineage (NCBI taxonomy): Bacteria > Pseudomonadati > Pseudomonadota > Gammaproteobacteria > Vibrionales > Vibrionaceae > Vibrio > Vibrio sp. D431a. Next base: position 25,551 of record NZ_JAHGAP010000062.1, read on the forward strand.
GAACCACTACAGACATTTCACCATACAGGTAATTACCCACAACAGCGGCAGCTGCCAATACGAAAGCGGCTACCCACTTAAACGTATCTGCTGCGTTTGAGCTATCAGGAGTTTCAGCATTATTTGCTTTCATAAAACCAACCTGTTACAAGTCTTAATATAGACGACAACAACCCCGCTGTTGCAGGGCAAACTCCATATCGCTGAAAAAATCAGCGTACTCTTCTTAAGATTAAGCCTCTTTGCTTAATCTTGCTCTGCGCCCAACCCACTTCTGAACAAGAAAACAGCAAAAATAATGTTGAGTGCAGAAAAAGGGCATCAAATGATGCCCTTTTTGCTACTGGTTCGTCAAATCTAATTCAAGATTTTCCGAAAGCATCGCTAATTCGCTATGAATTAGT
>NZ_JAHGAP010000063.1:0-1743 GCF_030248655.1 Vibrio sp. D431a
TTATGTAATGTTCAGTATTCATTGAGCCGAACAAAATCTTAAATTGAAGAGTTTGATCATGGCTCAGATTGAACGCTGGCGGCAGGCCTAACACATGCAAGTCGAGCGGAAACGAGTTATCTGAACCTTCGGGGAACGATAACGGCGTCGAGCGGCGGACGGGTGAGTAATGCCTAGGAAATTGCCCTGATGTGGGGGATAACCATTGGAAACGATGGCTAATACCGCATGATGCCTACGGGCCAAAGAGGGGGACCTTCGGGCCTCTCGCGTCAGGATATGCCTAGGTGGGATTAGCTAGTTGGTGAGGTAAGGGCTCACCAAGGCGACGATCCCTAGCTGGTCTGAGAGGATGATCAGCCACACTGGAACTGAGACACGGTCCAGACTCCTACGGGAGGCAGCAGTGGGGAATATTGCACAATGGGCGCAAGCCTGATGCAGCCATGCCGCGTGTGTGAAGAAGGCCTTCGGGTTGTAAAGTACTTTCAGTCGTGAGGAAGGCGGCGTCGTTAATAGCGGCGTTGTTTGACGTTAGCGACAGAAGAAGCACCGGCTAACTCCGTGCCAGCAGCCGCGGTAATACGGAGGGTGCGAGCGTTAATCGGAATTACTGGGCGTAAAGCGCATGCAGGTGGTTTGTTAAGTCAGATGTGAAAGCCCGGGGCTCAACCTCGGAATAGCATTTGAAACTGGCAGACTAGAGTACTGTAGAGGGGGGTAGAATTTCAGGTGTAGCGGTGAAATGCGTAGAGATCTGAAGGAATACCGGTGGCGAAGGCGGCCCCCTGGACAGATACTGACACTCAGATGCGAAAGCGTGGGGAGCAAACAGGATTAGATACCCTGGTAGTCCACGCCGTAAACGATGTCTACTTGGAGGTTGTGGCCTTGAGCCGTGGCTTTCGGAGCTAACGCGTTAAGTAGACCGCCTGGGGAGTACGGTCGCAAGATTAAAACTCAAATGAATTGACGGGGGCCCGCACAAGCGGTGGAGCATGTGGTTTAATTCGATGCAACGCGAAGAACCTTACCTACTCTTGACATCCAGAGAACTTTCCAGAGATGGATTGGTGCCTTCGGGAACTCTGAGACAGGTGCTGCATGGCTGTCGTCAGCTCGTGTTGTGAAATGTTGGGTTAAGTCCCGCAACGAGCGCAACCCTTATCCTTGTTTGCCAGCGAGTAATGTCGGGAACTCCAGGGAGACTGCCGGTGATAAACCGGAGGAAGGTGGGGACGACGTCAAGTCATCATGGCCCTTACGAGTAGGGCTACACACGTGCTACAATGGCGCATACAGAGGGCGGCCAACTTGCGAGAGTGAGCGAATCCCAAAAAGTGCGTCGTAGTCCGGATTGGAGTCTGCAACTCGACTCCATGAAGTCGGAATCGCTAGTAATCGTGGATCAGAATGCCACGGTGAATACGTTCCCGGGCCTTGTACACACCGCCCGTCACACCATGGGAGTGGGCTGCAAAAGAAGTAGGTAGTTTAACCTTCGGGGGGACGCTTACCACTTTGTGGTTCATGACTGGGGTGAAGTCGTAACAAGGTAGCGCTAGGGGAACCTGGCGCTGGATCACCTCCTTAAACGATGATTATGCACGATGAGTGTCCACACAGATTGATATGGTTTAAATTTCAGAGCAAAATTGGTTCTGCATAAAATGCTGAAGCAATTTATGTGGGGCTATAGCTCAGCTGGGAGAGCGCTTCGCTGGCAGCGAAGAGGTCATCGGT
>NZ_JAHGAP010000064.1:0-48225 GCF_030248655.1 Vibrio sp. D431a
GTTATGTTATAACATTTTTCTACCCCAAATGAGCTGAAATCAATTTCGAAGTGGATAATAGATTCGTCGCGAACGCTACCATCTTGGTCGTAGAGTATTGGTTACCGAAACCATTAACTCATGTTAGTGAAAGGAAATTCCTGAACCCTATAGTGCTTCTTTCACCAATCTTCTGTTTGGCCCATTATTTCTAACATCCAGACGCGAAATAGCATAAGATACACGGCCTTTACTAGCACTGAGCCACTCATCGTAATGATAGATAAAACACAGCAAGCGACATTTGCCGATCTTGGCCTGATTCCAACATTAGTCGAGCGACTAGAAGCGTTGGAATACAGCCAACCGACGCCCATTCAATCCCGTTCTATTCCTGATATCCTTGAAGGGAAAGATATTATTGGTGGTGCCAATACGGGGTCTGGTAAAACCGCTGCTTTTTCGCTGCCAATCTTGCAAAAAATTGTTCAGCAAGACGAATCAAACAATCGCCGTGGCAACTTCGTTTCCCACCTGATTTTAGTACCAACTCGTGAGTTGGCATCACAGGTGGCATATAACGTCAAATCTTACTCATACCATCTCAGAGATAAGATCAAAACGGTTGCCGTATTTGGTGGTGTATCGGTGAACCCACAAATGCTGGCGCTTCGTGGTGGCTGTGACATCATTGTTGCAACGCCGGGTCGATTACTTGATCTGGTATCCAGTAACGCGATTAAGTTGGACCAAGTAAAAACGCTTGTTCTTGACGAAGCCGACCGAATGTTGAGCCTCGGATTTACCGAAGAACTGAATAAGATTCTTGCGTTACTGCCAGAGAAGAAACAGACGCTGTTATTTTCTGCAACTTTCCCTGATAAAGTCACGACGCTGGCTCAGCAGTTGCTCCGCGCCCCTGTTGAAGTTCAGTTGCAGAGCGCAGAAGCCAGCACTTTGGTGCAGCGCGTGTTTAGCGTAAATAAAGGTGAGAAGACGGCGGTACTCGCGCACTTAATCAAACAGCATCAGTGGCGACAGACTCTGATTTTTGTGAACGCTAAGAATGCCTGTAACCATTTAGCTCAAAAGTTGTCAAAACGCGGTATTACCGCTGAAGTTTTCCATGGTGATAAAGGGCAGGGCGCTCGTACTCGTGTCCTTGACGGTTTTAAGTCTGGCGAGATTCAAGTTCTTATTGCCACCGATATCGCAGCACGCGGCCTTGATATTGAAAAACTTCCAGTGGTGATTAACTTCGATCTTCCGCGTAGCCCTGCTGATTATATGCATCGAATCGGTCGTAGTGGTCGTGCTGGTGAAGTAGGTTTAGGATTATCTCTTATCGATTACGACGACTACCACCATTTCAAAGTGATAGAAAAGAAAAATAAGTTCCAACTTGAACGCGAGCAGGTAGTCGGTTTTGAAGTGGAAGACGATCAGAGTGAAGCCTACTTTTTACCAATGAAGCCGCGAGCGAAGCCGGCAGGTACGGGTAAAAAGAAGAAAAAGCGTAATCAATAGAAAACGTAAACTACATGTGAGTTTACTTACGGGAGTTGTTAGAGAAAGGGAATGCTCACTAGCTTGAGTCTTCGCTTCTAGCCATTCCTTTAAAGAACAATAGAGCCCTGCTGGAGCTACCAGTAGGGCTCTATTGCTTTTCAAGATAGTGTTATTGGCGACGAGCAGGGCGTCCGCGAGGTGAACGCTTTTTAAATGCAGACGCTGCTTTGGCTTGTGACTTAAGAATAGAGTCAACGGTTAGCGGCATTGGCTCTTTAGGTTCAAGGCCATGAGGGAAGGTACGAGCTCTTGGTGGTAAGTTGTATTCTTCTTCGCTCGCGCGTGGCATGCGCTTAAAGCGATAAAGGTAAAAGTTTTCTAATTTTTCTCTCGCCCATTCGGTTTTCTTTAAATACTTCACGCTACTTGCAATCGAAGGCTTAGTGTTAAAGCAATTAAAACGCATTGCTGTATCTAGAATGTCCCAGCCGTAAAAATCCACTAACTCTTGCAACATAGTCTCTAGCTTTAATCCGTGCAGTGGATTGTTCTGTTGCAGCTCGATTCTCTCTTCGTCAGTCATCATTTTTAAGGGCCTTACTCATTAAAGGGCGGAGTTTAACAAAGTATACAATGCAGAGATATCTATAGTTACTTTGCGATGGATGCGAGCACAGTGATCTCTACCTTGAAAGTATAAATCGGAATTGGCCGTTCTACTTGGCTCTCTGCTCAAAAATGACTCATAAAAGTTCAAGCGTCCTAGTTCGATGTTAAATTATTGTGTAATAAGTGAGATTTTTGTTGTTCTTTTACTAATGTCTAATATTCCTACCCATAGCAACACATGCTTAATAAGCTCAAAATCAAAATTGGTTCATGCCGCTTTCTTAGTATGGCCTAGAAGTTTGATGTGGGTGTTGTCTCGTATTGGTCGAAGGCCTGTCTACCAAGCGAAACTCTAGTTGACGTAGTTCAACGTTGAAACATAAAAGGATGACTCAATGTCTGACAAAAGTAAGACTTTTTACAGGGATGTGCGCAAAAAACCGCATGAATTTGAAAACCGAGAAGACTTTCTAAATCATGATTTAACCGTCATGAGTTTCCGTCGCTGGGGAATTCATTTGCCCTCACGTGATTACAGTATTGAAATCGAAGACTGGGTACCGGCATTAGCAGCAACCATTGGTAAAGTGGTTATGGTCACTGCCATGGTTTCCGCTTTTTCTGCTCAGTTTGGTTTATCTCCGGAATTCATTGCAGAAAACGTGCGTTACGAATTACTTATCGCTGGAGCCCTGTTCGTCATCCTGTTTTCTGCCATCCTAAACCCGAATGCAAACTTAGCGGGAACCCATGGCCCAATGATACCGCTGATTCCTATGATTGCAGCTGCAGGAGGGCACCCTCTCGCGCTAGGTTTGATGGTATGTGTTTTTGGGTTAATTCTCGCCTTAACCAAAGGTGGCTCTAAACTCATGACTCTTACTGGTATCGGGGTTCGAGGAGGGTTGTTGATCTACCTTGGTGCCGTTGGGTTGCTCGGGCAAATTAATAAGACGGAAGCGTGGGCTGCAAGTACGGACCAAGGTTACATTTCGTTTGTGGTCATAGGCCTAACCGTTATGGTTTACGCTTACTTAGCCAAGATCAATAAACGTTGGCTCGCTATCCCATTGTGCTCTGCACTCGCGGGTATTGTTGCTTATTTGATGGGCGCTGAGTTTGCTTTTACCACAGAACCGGGCCTACCTAATTTCAGTCCATTCTACTGGTGGGGGGAAGATACAGGCTGGCAGCTAGGCTGGCCAACCCTAGAGCACTTTATTGCCGTGACTCCATTTGCTCTACTGGCAGTCGCTATGTGGTCCCCTGATTATCTCGGCCATCGTGTGTTTCAAGAACTTAACTACCCAAAAGAAGCGAAAGGTGTACTCATGGATGTCGACGACACGATGGTCGGAGCATCTGTTCGTCAGGGGGTTGGTTCACTCTTAGGGGGCGGAAACCTAGCTTCTTCTTGGGGAACGTACATGATTCCTGCCGCAATTGCCAAGCGTCCTATTCCAGGTGGCGCTCTGTTGACGGGTTTCATGTGTATTGCGGCGGCGGTAATTGGCTACCCAATGGATCTAGCAATGTGGGAACCTGTTCTGCGCGTTGCTTTGATTGTGGGTGTATTCTTACCACTCCTTGAAGCGGGTATGCAGATGATCCATAAGCATAAAGATTCACTCAGTGCAGGTATCTGTATTTTTGCCTGTGCATTCGTTAATCCAGTCTTCGGTTGGGCAATCACGATGCTGTTGGATAACCTCGGGCTTATCGGCGACCATGAGCGTGCTAACGAACTATCGCGCAAAGATAAATATCTGATTCCTGGCACTGCGTTTATCGTATGTGCAGGCTCCCTTGCTATTGTTGGTCAGCTTCCAGGCATTCCAGCTCTTATCGGTTAATCGAATTATGCTCTAAAGGTATAGTGAGAGCAGTGAGTAAAGGGACTTGCTTCTTAAAATAGTAGACAAAAACAAAAAGCTACCTAGTACCAGGTAGCTTTTTGCATGTAGGGTTAGGCTACGGAGTTAGGCTATATGAGTGATTCAATGCCGTATTTTGCGCCGTAGTGTTCAACGACAAAATCAATGTCTTTGTCACCACGGCCTGATAAGTTGATCAAAATCGAGCCGGTTTCTCCTTGCTGTGCGAGTTTAATTGCGTAAGCGACAGCGTGTGAGGATTCAATAGCAGGGATTATTCCCTCTTCACGAGACAGCTCAAAGAAGGCATCAATCGCTTCGTCATCACTGATTGAGCCGTAATTGACACGGCCAATGTCTTTTAAGTAACTATGCTGAGGCCCAACCGATGGGTAATCCAAGCCACTTGCTACAGAGTACACTTCCTGAGGTTCGCCTTGCGCATCTTTAAGCATGTAAGACTTAAATCCGTGCATGATACCTGGCTCACCGAGTGTGAGTGTTGCAGCATGCTCGCCAACCTTTTGCAAAGAGCGGCCCGCAGGTTCAACGCCGTGAATGGCGACTTGTTCATTCTCTAAGAAAGCAGTAAATAGCCCCATCGCGTTAGAACCACCTCCAACGCATGCGACGAGATTATTGGGTAACTTGCCGGTCATTTCTTTGAATTGAACTCGTGCTTCGTTACCGATAATTGATTGGAAATCTCTCACCATTTTAGGGAATGGGTGAGGGCCAACGACAGAGCCTATCGCATAAAGTTGTGTATCAGGATCTTTCAGATAAGCTTCGAATGCAGAATCTACCGCTTCTTTGAGGGTTTTGCGCCCATGAGTGGCAGGAATGACATTAGCACCAAGGATTCTCATGCGGACGACATTCGGATGCTCTTTGGCGATATCAACTTCACCCATGTAAATGTCGCATTTCAAGCCAACCAATGCCGCGGCTGTAGCAAGCGCAACACCGTGTTGCCCTGCGCCAGTTTCTGCAATTAGTTTCTTCTTACCCATCTTTTTAGCGAGAATGGCTTCCCCTAAGCAGTGGTTAATTTTATGTGCGCCTGTATGGTTTAAGTCTTCGCGCTTTAGGTAGATGTCTGCTCCGTATTTTTTAGACAAGTTTTCCGCATGGAAGATTGGGCTAGGTCGTCCAACAAAGTGCTTATACAGGCGAGCGAGTTCCGCTTTAAATTCAGGATCTTTGCTGCATTCCTCATAAGCTGCGTTGATGTCATGCATGATTTGTTCAAGCTCAGGTGGAACAAAACTACCACCGTATTCACCAAAGTATCCTTCTTCGTTGGGCATAGTGAGATCAAACGAGTTTTTCATTATTTACATCCTAGTTAGCGAAAGTATTGATACTTTTATACCCAAAATTTAGAAGTGGTTGTGTGATCAGTTGCTTAAATCAGAGTTCGCGATCTAGTGCACTAGTTAAAAAGTACAGCTTGTGTAGGGGATAATAGTTGTGATGTAGAATCAGGTGGTTTGAATAGGTGCAAAAAAGCCTCGAGAGATCCTAGGCTGTCATAAGAACCTCTCGAGGCAAACAGAGTGCTGGAAATACACTCTGCGATGGTGTCTGGAAACAAAAATTAGATTCGTTTCCTTTGTCAGATATTAGGGTTTTAGAATGAGTCGATGTCAGCGAAATGTCACAAGTTAATTGCGGTATTAAAAGCTTATTTTTTATTTTTGATTAATGGATTAGAAAGTAACCTAAAACAGACTAACCTACCGTGTGTTCTGCATCTTTTAAATTGAACATGATCTTTCTTTGTTTCGAATCGACGTTTTTAACCAATACGTGCACTTTAGTCCCTAAAGTAAACGTGGTGCTCTGGCTAGAAATTTTTTGTTTGACTGCATCAAATTCGAACTCACCATTTTGGAAACTTGATAAAGGAATGAGACCTTCGATTCGGTTTTCCTCTAACTCAACAAATGCTCCGAAGTGTGTGAATCCAGACGCTGTCCCTATAAAGTGTTGTCCGATAAATGGCTTCATGTAATGGCATTTCAGTGCAAACTCAATCTCTCAGCTAGGGATAATGTGCTCGTAATTATTAGAATTTATTGATTGAGCAGATATATTTAATTTCATTTTTTCTCTTATATTCGCCAATCGCTTTTATTTTATAAACTTTATTTTTATGAGCAAAGCATGAGGCGAAGTGATTCAGATATGAATGAGATTAATTTAGTTCCAAACTGGAATTGCAAGGTAGGCGGTGTGATTACCTAAAGATGTATACCAAAGTGACTTTATTGAAAGTGATTAATGATGGTGTGGGAGAGGTAAGTGATTTGGGTATATAAACTTAGATAGAGAATAGTAAGGGCAGTAATAAGTGGAAGGGGATTGTGGCACCAACAACATTGATGCCACACAAAGAATTACAGTGCAGTTACTTCAGCTGCTTGTAAACCTTTGTTACCTTGTTCAACAACGAACGATACTTTTTGGCCCTCAGTAAGAGTTTTGAAGCCTTCAGAAACAATAGAACGGAAGTGAACGAATACGTCATCACCGCCATTGTCTTGAGAAATAAAACCAAAACCTTTAGTTTCGTTGAACCATTTTACTGAACCAGTTAATTTATTAGACATAGATACCTCTATATTTGATTGTTTTAAATATTGAATTTTTAGCTAATATCAAGTGCTACTATATGATTTTAGAGATAACTATTTTGTCGCAGGAACGTAAACGAGGAATTCGATGTGGAACTGAGAGAAACTTTGATCTTTAATTACATTAATAGCTCTTTCCGTAAGAGCTGATGTGCAGTATACCGACAAAATTAATAAAGGCTAGCCTTTTCTTTTTTATTTTTTGAGTACACCAAGCGCATTGCTTTCAAAGCATACGCTTGGTGTATAAGACGGCGTGATGTTATAGGTGGCGTCGAGCGCTTAGTGTTTTCTGGTTGGGCCGTTACGAACGATGTCTTTACCATTGTCATATACGTGCTGCGAAACCCAGCGACCGAGGAGCAATTGGTGCTTTTCTCCTAATACGGCAACAAATGGACGGCCATCGGTATTAGAGGTGGCTAGCGCAACGCCAGTGACACCTTCAAGACCCAGAGCGCCGCTTTCTACTAAATGCAGAAATGCCTCTAACTCTTCAATCGTTTCGATTACATGGTTATCAATATTCATTGTATTCAATCTCTTCGAATTGCATTGCGGTCGCGTACTCTACCTAAGTTAAGCGTGGAAACCAAGCTTCTACGTGCGTCATGTAATGAGAGAACCTTGCCCTGCCACTAATCATCAATAAGTTAGTCTCGATAGTCCGGAACTTGCCTAGATTCAATGAGGCAGAAAACACTCTCTGGTTAGACATGAGTCACATAATGTTGTCTGGTTTATCTCATCAATACTTTTGCTATTGGATGGGGTGAAGGGGAGTGCAATAATTTGTGAAACTCTTTTCCTAAAGGCTGTTATGAAGAAAGTCCTGATTACCGGTTTTGAACCTTTTGGTGGTGACGCCATTAACCCCGCCTTAGAAGCGGTCAAGCAATTAGAGGCCGCGGCCATAAAAGGAGGTGTGATAGTTACTTGCCCAGTCCCCGTAGTTCGATATGACTCGGTGAAAGTCGTTATTGAAGCAATAGAAGCGCACCAGCCAGACTGTGTGATTACTGTAGGGCAAGCGGCCGGGCGTAGCGCGATAACCCCAGAGCGTGTCGCAATCAATGTCGATGATTTTCGTATTCCAGATAACGCTGGTCATCAACCGATTGATGAACCCGTGGTGGCTGATGGTCCTGATGCTTACTTCTCGACACTACCGATGAAGCGTGTTGTGCAAACATTGCAAACGCAGGGTATACCTAGCCAGATTTCCAACAGTGCTGGAACATTTGTATGTAACCACCTTTTTTATGGCATCCAACATTACTTGAAAGACAATCCGATTCGTCACGGGTTTGTTCATATTCCATTATTGCCAGAACAAGCAGCAGATGGCAGTCAGCCTTCTATGTCTCTGGAGATGATAGTCGAAGGGCTAAGGCTGGTGGCGCAAGTTTGTATTGCCAATGAAAACGACATATTGGTCAGCGGCGGGTCGATTTGCTAGTAAGTGTTTTAAAATCCAGTAAGTATATGAAAGATAATAATAAGCTCGTCGTTTGATGTTGTAGTAAATGTTAGCTTTGTCAAATTTCACAAGTAGCGAAAGGAGTAGCATTGAATAGTCAGGTTGGATGTTGTTCAAACTGGCACTCCCCTAATACAGGAGGTATTAGGGGCTACCCTTACGAAAGGCGAGTTATCATGAAAAGCAACAAAAGTAAGTCTATCGCACTTATCTCTGTCGTTGTTTTCGCATTGGCTATCGCTGCGCTTAAATTCGAAAACACACTCGGAGTTCTTCCCATTGTAGTCGCTATTATCGCGTTTTTTACTTGCGTTATTTATACCAGTAGATACCTGTCTGATATGAAGCGTTCGGAGTTGATAAGTCAACCCAAACAAGCTCGAAAAATGTGTTCCAACGCATCACGCAATGAGCTTGATGCGTGCGATAAAAAGCGTTGAAGCGAGTCACATTCTCCGTATACTTTGCTGGAGCATTAATGCACTAACGTGTCGGAGATAAGCATGTCAAATCGAGTACCAACCAACATACTGACCGGATTTTTGGGTGTCGGTAAAACGACCACGATTTTAAATCTACTGAAGAACAAACCGGAAAACGAAAACTGGGCGGTTTTGGTCAATGAATTTGGTGAGATTGGCATCGACGGTGCATTGATGACCGACCAAGGTGCGCTGATTAAAGAAGTGCCGGGTGGCTGTATGTGTTGTACGGCGGGCGTGCCAATGTCGGTCGGTATTACCGCGTTACTGCGCCAAAAACCGGACCGTTTATTGATTGAGCCGACAGGCCTTGGTCATCCAAAACAGGTTATCGCGACGCTTACCTCACAGCAGTATGAACCTTACGTTGATCTAAAAGCGACGATCGCTCTGGTTGATCCGCGTAACTTAAGTGATGAAAAATACCTTTCTAACCAAAATTTCGTGGACCAGTTAGACAGCGCAGATGTGGTTATAGGCAGTAAGGTTGACCTTTGTACCAGTCACGACATTGATGTGTTTAATGACTGGGTGACGGACCAATCTCCCTCAAAAGTATTCAGTAAGCTTATTCATGATGGTGAGTTACCGATAGAAGTCTTGGATATCGAACGGGTTTACGGCAGCGCTTCTTCCCATATCGAGTCACATCATCATGACCATGCTCACCAAGAGCCTCAATTCCAGTTGCCGCCAGGTGAAGCCTTTGTGCGTAAAGAGAACAAAGGGCAAGGGTATTTTAGTTGCGGGTGGTTGTTTGGGGCAGAGTACACGTTTGATTTTGATAAACTCTTCTCAATGCTTTCGGACTTAACGGCTGAACGTGTTAAAGCGGTGGTCAACACGGATCAGGGGTGTTACGCGTTTAATGTTGCCAACCGAGTCGTGTCGGTGAATGAAATCAGCTTAGAAGGGTTTGAATCACGATTAGAAGTGATAGATTCTCAGCTGTTGCCATGGGATGAACTTGAGCAAATTCTCCTTCAGTTGTCTGGCATCAAGCGTTAAATCGAACAAATGTTAAACGGAAACGGTGAGCCAGCAATCTGTCTGTGTTCGCCGTTTTTGCTTTTGTAGCGTTTCAATGAGAAAAGTGAGATAAATCACTCAAATTCGGGTATAGTGCACGGCTAAATTTTTAAAGCTATTTTTAGTGGTTTGTTTAAGGAATACGCTCAATGTCATTTTCATCTCAAGGTTTTGCGCCAGAAGTGGTTAAAGCACTGGCAGAATGCGGTTATGAAAAGTTAACGCCAATTCAACAGAAGGCGATTCCAATGGCTCGCAAAGGCCATGATATTTTCGCTACAGCACAAACAGGTACTGGTAAAACGGCTGCGTTTTCTCTGCCTATGATTCAGCAGTTGTTAGACAGTAACCGTAGCGCTTCTCGTAAGACTGCTCGTGCACTTATCTTGGCTCCAACTCGCGAGCTTGCTGAACAAATTGCTGACAACATCAAAGCTTACACGAAGTACACCAATCTGTCGGTGGCGGCGATTTTCGGTGGCCGTAAAATGTCTTCTCAGGTTGCGGCACTGGAAAATGGTGTTGATATCCTTGTGGCTACACCTGGTCGATTGGAAGAACACATCGAACAAGGTAATGTCTCGGTGGCACACTTAGAGTTTTTGGTGTTTGATGAAGCAGACCGTATCTTGGATATGGGCTTTATTCATGCAGTTCGTAAGATCATGCTAGATGTGGATACTGATCCGCAAATTATGATGTTTTCTGCAACGACTTCGAGCCAACTAAATCTGCTAGCAAAAGATATCCTGCGTAAGCCTAAGCGTATTGAAGTTGAGCGAGCGAATACGACAGCACAGACAGTTGCTCACGTGTTATATCCAGTTGATCAAGAGCGAAAAACGGAACTGCTTTCGGAACTGATTGGTCGTAAGAACTGGAAACAAGTGTTGGTATTTGTGAACTACAAAGAGACCGCAAACGACGTTGTAAAAGAGCTGAAACTTGATGGTATCAAAGCGGTGGTTTGTCATGGTGACCGTGCTCAAAGCGCTCGTCGTCGTGCGCTAGAAGAGTTTAAGTCCGGTAAAGCACGTGTCATGGTGGCTACCGATGTCGCTGCTCGAGGTCTAGATATTGAAGATTTACCTCACGTTGTGAACTATGACATGCCTTTCCTAGCGGAAGATTACGTTCACCGAATTGGTCGTACAGGCCGTGCAGGTAAACAAGGTCATGCCGTTTCATTTGTAAATCGAGATGAAGAACTCACGGTTGTTCAGGTTGAAAATCTAATCCAGCAGCGAATTCGCCGTATTGAGCTTGCTGGCTATGAACCAAAACAGCGTGAATCTTACATTGAAAAGCTGCACTCAAAACCAGCATTCAAGAATCGTCAAGGTCGTCGTAATAACCCGAACCAGTCGGCAACAGACCAAGGGTCGGCAGAGCGTCGTCTTGCTATGGTGAAGCGCCTGAAAGCGCGTCGTGGCGCAAAGTAAATTACACAGTCTGTGTGAAAAGAGCCCCTCAATTGAGGGGCTTTTTTTGTTTTGTCGTTTCGCGTTAATTTAGGCCAAGCATATTTGGCTCACCACGATAAATAATGCGATCGTTTCCTCGGTGAATACCAAACGTAACTGTAACAGGTGGATTTTCCTCTTCACTTGTCGTGTTATCCCAATCGTATTTCAGCCAAGGGATGCGATTACCTGAGCCGTCTAAATCCAGGTGGAATTGTATTTGCTCGCGTGCTGAGTCAATTTGGCTTGCAACGATATCGGTCATTCTGCCAATACTCATCGTTCCAACGCCAGAAAGCAGGGCGTTGTTTGCTAGCGCATGAGACCAAATTGGCGTGCTGAAGTAATATTCACCACTCGCCGTTGTTGAGCTGTCATCGAAGTTAGTCGTAAATCGACCGTTTTGCCAAATTTCCACATCAAGTGGCACTTTGATCACCATGCCTTGGTTGCCACCTACATCTTGAAAGTTCAAACGACCGAATCGAATGTCTGGTTGTTTTGTGAGCACTTCGCTATCGTCGAAGAAGTTTACCTCATCAACGGCTTTAGTCGTGACTAAACCTATTTGGCTGCTGTCACTGTTAGTCCCTTTATTAAATGGGCCATCAGGGTATTGTTTATCTGTCGTGTTCTTTTTCCAACATGGGCTATTGTTACAAGTCGCATTGGTCGAGGGCTTCTCGATCACAAACGTTCCAACACTCGCGCTACCCAGTAGTTTCCAGTCTACCTTCTTAGGCTTAGGCGGCAAAAACCGATCGGAGTATGAGCTTAGCTCGCCTAAGTCGAAATGTTGTTGAAGGTTAGATGAAAAGTGGACGTAGTTCTTCACGTTTTCCTTATTCGCATTGAGTGCGACAACATCGTAAGTGACTTTCTCAAAAGGTTGATTCATGTAAGCAAAAGTTTGGCCATGTGGGTAGTGCCATTCTTGGTCTTGCACTTGAAAATATTTTGGGTAAAAACGACCGATGTAACGATAGCTTTCGTTAACAGTCATACCTAGATATTTACTTTCTAGGTTTGCTTTTACTCTCAAGCTCCCGACTTCTTCCCAATATAATCCATTAAAGACGAATTGATCATTCTTGGCTGAATTATGCGCCTGAGCCAGTGAGTCACTACTTTTTAGCAATTTTGAGGTTTGGTTCGCTGTCTCTGATGGCGTATGTTGCTCACTCGACAAGACAACCGATGCTGCTGGAGCGTCATCAAGCATAAAATTACGGGTGATAGAGGCATCACAATAACGTGCTGATTCAACAGAACCACTTACAGAGCCGTCAGTTTGCCAAATGATCGGCTTCACTGTTAGAGAGAAAAGTTCTCCGGCGGCAATAAACCCATCTCCTTGTTCAGAGGTGCCAGAAGGCAAAGCACGTTGGTTGTCACAGATAGCGAATGTCCATGGTCGCGAGTGCACATTAAATGTCCCTTTCACTTCCACTTTGCCTTCTTCAGGGCACTCTTCAAATCCCTCACATTCAAAATGATCGGACAATGTCACTTCAAATATGCCGGACTCGTTCGTGACAAGACCATGTTCAGACAAGCCGTCTTTAAATTCCGCTGAATAGCTAAAGTTTCCTTCACTTCCTCCTAATGGTTGAACCAATGGATGAAAAACCTTAGGAGTACCATTGTAGTTGCTTGCGACTACAGGTTCGCCGGTGGAAGCACAAGCAAGCAATCGCGTATGCACGTTTTCTGGTTTACCTGCAATAACGCGTATTTCATTTAAAGTGGCGCTTTTCGTCTTTGAGTAGGCCTCAAACATAAATGGCGTAAACATAAAGCTAACCGTTTGATGCTTGCTGGTGTCTTCTGCCATAGTGAAAGTCAGCGTGTAGTTAGTACCTAACGCGATGGTATCAATATCGTTCGGGACCATTCGAACAACGAGCTCACCATTGTCGTCAGACATAAATTGGTTTGCTTTTAATGTCTGCTGACCTTTGATCACCTCTAAAGTGAACAAGTCAGGGTGTGATAGGGCTGCACTGACTTCTGCGCTTACAACTTCTCCATTATTGGTTGTCATTGCTGTAAATTGCGGAAGATCGTCGCCGCACATCAGTGCCATGTCGTCCGATGGTGTGACGCTGAGGTCGAAGTCGTTCTCTGATGGAGGCGTAATTTTACATTCAGGGATATAAGAAGGAATAGGGCAAGTTGTTGGTGTTTGATTTGCGTAACTACAATTGGGTTCATCAATGCCACAATAGTGGTTGAAATTTGAACTTGATTCTAGGGTGGCTGTCACACTACCACAAATAGAAGTATTGGAGTTATTAATTGAAAAATGCATTGCCGAAATAGCTTGCTTATTCGCATATATTTTGGTCGTGCCAAAACCTGTATCTACAGTATGTCCCTGAGATGTCAAAGAACCAAAAACTGTCGTATTATTAAGATTTATCCCCGATAGAGCATTAATGTTGCCCACAACTATTGGTGTATTAGAAAGCGACGATTCCAGTTGATTAATTTCTACTTTTGTTCCTTTTGATTTGATATCACCGCAGAACATACCAGATTCGATGTACACGTCACTTTGAGCAATGATGTTGCCATTAAGGACGTTGTGCTCTCCGTAAAACTCGACAGAACGGCCATTTCCACCAACACCATTGGTTTCTATATCTCCTTCGATTTCACTATCAGTTATTTTTATAGAACCTAAAGCAGAGACATTACCTAGTACGTAGCTATTACCATTAATTTTTAACCAAGTTCCTTTAGCTTTGATGTTTATAGGGCTTTCCTTTGAGCCTATGACATTCTGCCCACGGAGTGTTATGGAACCATGAGCGGTTAAAGACGATGAGCTTTGACTACTATTTATAATTTGATCGCCTTTCGGGAGAACAATATTTGTAGTGCAATCGTAAGTAGAACCCGTTACATGAATGGTTCCGTTTTTACAAAAGGCAACATTAGTGTTTGACTTGATATCTGCTAAGTCATAAGTGGTGGCGTGTGAGGTTAGCGGTAAAAAAAGAACCGCAGTGAAAATACTGCAAAGACGCATCATCAAATGTCCTAATGAGTGGAACAAGATGGCATCAAGCGAGCGTGAGCAAATGCTCACTGAAATTGGAATAGCTGCGGTACTTTTTGTTTTGAAGCCGCTTAGTTATTGAACTTTGGTTATTTTTTATTTCGTATGTCATACCAAAGTTTAGCGGCCTTATTACAACGTAAGTGTCAGGTTAGTTCAAGAGGTAAGTGTGATGTGTGTCGATTTATATGTGTAACTATTTGTTAGTTAAGGATAATAAGTAAGCATGTTGGTTCAGAATCAGGAAGGACGCGATCCTGATTCTGAATGTTTATAACGCTAGGCAGCGTGAACGATGAGTGGGGCCATCTGATATAACTCTTCGAGTATGGCTTTCGTTTGTCTCGAATACACCAGACAATCTCGATCGCCAACGAGCTGAATTGCTCGCACTTTACCTGCAACCAAACATTGCCTAATCGTGCGTAGAACCATTTGGATATCAATTTCTGACGCGCCATCAAGGCTGTTTTTGGTTTTTAGAGATCCAAGGTCGATACTAATGATTATTTGGTCGCAGTGGTCTAGGTAATTGCCGATCTGTTGCTTAACATTATTGCGATGACGAAAAGAAAACTCTTTATCGGTTACCCAGTCACAACCTTGATCCTCCGCGTATTCCCACGTTTCTTGCTTTGTATCTTGTTCGCTAACACCAGCAAAAAATAATCGCACGTTTTGATAGCGAGAAAGAGCAAAATGAAATGCCGAGCCTAAACGTGGTTCAAGTGTTGGTTTCAAGTTCATGTCATGTCCAATATTTACCACACCCACTTCGTCTCGATAGGACACGACCACAGGTAACATGGACAAGATTGCCTCGGTACAGTTAGTTACTAAAACAGGAATTGAGTGGCGAGAAAGCGAAAGGCTTAATGCTTCCTGAAACTCGCCATTTTCCAGCTTGTCGTGGTTGAAGTGACCAAAGTTTTCAGCGGTTTCATGATCATGCTGTTGGTATAGCCAATCGCTAGCATTTTCCAAACTTTGATCAGCTAATTCAAACGCACCCTTCGACATAGGAGGCAAATACTCACACACTGTCATAAAAGAAAAAGGGTAATGCTGCGGCTGTTTCACTGTGTGATGGAGTTTATAGCGTTTGAAAAAGCTTAACATGATGAATTACCTTTCTGGTGGTAGTGCCCTTGCCGCTTGCAGTACATGTAAAATAATGCGCTGCTTATCCTTTTCGACTCGGTGGGCCGGAGCCATCACCGAGACTGCGCCAATCAGTTTGCTTCCTTTCATTACCGGTGCGCTAATACCTGAAACACCAGGGTCAATCTCAGAAGTACTGACGGCATATCCGTGTTTACGGATGGTTGTGAGCTCTTTTTCCCACTCGTCGCGTCGGTGATCTTGATTAAAGTATCTCAAGATTTTCTCGCATCGACTTTGAGGCATAAAAGCGAGCATCACTTTAGATGAGGCACCGCGCAGCAGAGGTTGACTTTGACCCTGGACGAAGCTGCAACGCAGCGCCTGCATACTTTCTTTCTGTCTGACACAAAGCGCACGATAACCCGCTGGTACCATATAAGCGGCCATTTCCCCGGTTTGTTGTACCAACCTAGCCAGTATGGTTTCGACCATGTCGAGCCCATGTTGCGCGGTCTCATAGCTGTGCATGAGTAATAATGCCGCCGGACCAACGACAAATGTCTTGTCGTGAACGCTTTCTTCGATCAAGTTCCACTCTTTAAGCAGTTTTAAGTGTCGGTAAAGGCTGCTTAAAGGAACGTTCAATTGCTCGCTTAGCGTTTTCGCAGAAACTGGGAACGGACTAACTGCAACTTGCATTAACAACTGCAGTGATTTTTCGTTTACCTGGTTAGCATTAGCTTTGTTTGTCGTCATGAGAGTGTTGTAACGTGTTGTAGGAGTTACGACAAATATAATTCTTAATCACTGAGAAAAGAAAAATAATTTTAATGGGTAATTCTTACATGATGAGAAACAGACAGGTAAAGACTTTCGCAAGTACCGATAGACATAACATGGTGTCGAATTAAAGTCTCAGGTTTGAGGCGCTTGATACTAAATTGGAACAGGAGTGATTAAGACATTGTTTAGTTTGCGGTATTACTCAGCGTTTCGCATACTGAGTTAATCCAAACAAATAATGTTAAAAACGTGAGTTGCTAGCGGGTATCGGAATCGAGGTACCATCTCAGTAAATCGGTTTTATAAAAGGTTACTTTTATATGCTGAATAAGGCGATTTTTAAAAAAGCCATCATTTTTCTTCTGCCTATTCCTTTGGTTATTGGAGAGGTTTTGTATTTAGCTCGTGAAAGCGTGCAAAACAACCTCAATCATTTATTAGAAAAAAATGTGCAAATTGCAGATGAAATTTTATTCCAAATAGAGACAGAAAACCGCACGGCGCTGCTACACCCTGAACGATGTGAAGAGCTCCAGCAAAGCTTAATGTTTGAACGAGATATTGAAGAAATGCTCATTGTGAAAGAGGGAGTCATTACTTGTTCTTCGAAATTGGGAAGTATCTCTAAACCGTTAGCTGAGCACATCACCTTTCCCAAGGGACAAACGCTAGCGCTTGGTAGTGTTGATAGCTTGTACGATCAGTTTTTGCTAGTGGTAACGGAAGGAGAGTGCGGTTATCAAGCCGTAACGATTATCGATCATGACTACTTTAATGCGACAATAGGGTTTAACAACGATTTACGCCTAAAACGTTCTGCGCTGTTTATCCATGAGCAAGTTTCACCTGAAGGAGCATTAAGAGCGGGAAGTAATCCTATCGGTATCAAATCGTCGCAAATGTTTGAGTATGAAGCTTTGAGCGAAGCCAGCGATCTTTTCGTCAAACAGAGAACACTTTCCTATTTTTTGTACTCAATTCCAATTATTTTCGTGATCTACCTTTGCTTGTATGCGTTGAATAAGTTTATTGATCCTCATCGCAATTTGATACTGGATCTTAAAAGAGCGATAAAAAGAGGAGAGTTGACCCTGTATTACCAACCGCAAGTTAACGTTGATACCGGCCAGTTATTCGGGTTTGAAGCGCTAGTGCGATGGGAGCATCAAAGTAAGGGGTTCATTTCTCCGGATGAGTTTGTCCCTGCGGCAGAGCAAAGTGGATTGGTTTTTTTACTTACTGATTTCGTTCTGGATAAAGCGGCAGAGGACTTCAGTAAATTAGGCTTTGATCAGCCTGTCCACCTTGGTATTAACGTGCCGCCTGGTTATTTAGTCGGACCAAACGCGATCAGAAAAATTCAATTGCTCGACAGACAGTTGAGCCGAAACAAAGTCTCATTAGGGGTAGAGATAACGGAGCGTCAGCTCATTGATTCAGAGGCGAGAAAATGCATTGCAGCGCTGCGAGTGCATGGTATTGATGTGCTGATCGATGATTTTGGAACTGGCCAAACCTCGTTAGCATTTCTACAGCACATGCGCATAGATTACTTAAAAATCGATAAGTGCTTTGTCGAAACCATTGGTATTCCTAGCCTTAGTGCTTCTGTCTTAAAAGCGATGGTTCACTTCGCGGAAGAATTACAAGTACAATTGATCGCTGAAGGCGTGGAAACCATAGCGCAAGCTGAACACTTAAAGCAGATGGGAGTGAGATATCATCAGGGATACCTGTACTCCAAACCATTACCTTATGAGCAGCTTGCGCAGCGAAGTCATTATGATTGGTAGACGTTAGCTCTATAACACTGAGCATTTTCATCAAACACAAACTCTAACTCATTTTTGATGCTATCTAAGCGGTCTTCTTGGTAGTGAGACACATACAATAGTTGGCTTAAATTCTCTCTAGCGATGAGTTCAAGTGTGTTCTTAACTAACCGTCTACCCAAAAAATCTAACCCTTGATACGGCTCGTCCAAAATCAATAATGTGGGTTGTTTCACGATGGCTCTTGCAATCAGTAATAGTCGCTGCTGACCGTACTCTAATTGCTTGAATGAGGTTTTTTTGTACTGGCTCATATGTAAGATATCGAGCCACTCGTTTGCAATATTCATCTCTTTGCGAGTTGGCTGGTTATACAACCCAATCGAATCGTAAAATCCTGACAAAATGACTTCTAATGCGCTGCAATTGACTCGATATTGGAGGTGTAGCGCTGAAGACACCATGCCGATATGCTGCTTAATTTCCCAGATTGTCTCGCCAGTACCACGCTTTTTACCAAAAATATCAATGTCATTGCTGTAGCATTGCGGATGATCGCCAAAGATCAATCCAAGTAAGGTACTCTTTCCACAACCATTTGGGCCTTTGACCTGCCAATGTTGGCCCTTGTCTATGCGCCAGTTCAAGTCAGTAAAAATCTTCTTATCGGTGTATTCGACAGCCCCATTCTTTAGTTCAAATATTGGGTTGTTGAATGGCGTCGAGTGCTGATGCTGACGTATCAAGCTCATCATTTCTTCACTCTGTTGCTTTGACTGAGATTTAATTTGTCCAATGATTGGATGATTATCCCAACTGGACTTATCCATTGTACTATCAAGCTTTCCTGCACTGAAAAGCGCGATGCTATTGATCCACTCAGGCATGTCAGATTCGCGAGAGAAGGTGACCAGTAGCTGTACGGTTTGAGAAAGCGAGTGTAAATAGCGAGCGAGAGCAGCTCGGTGCTCAATATCTAAGCCAGTAAATGGATTATCGAGTAATACTAAGTCAGGTTGTGTGGCTAAAGCTCGGGCGAGCATTACTCTTTTGGTTTCTCCGGTAGAGAGAACGCGGAAGCCACTATCTTTAAGATGACTTAGGTCGAGATCATTAATTAGCTGTTCAGTTAAGTTAGTGTCTTGGCTCTGCTCTAGGATTAATGAATAAACAGTGCTTCCTTGGTCGATACGATCAAGAAAATCCGTATCATCCTTTTTTAATTCTCTTTCCAGTAATCGCTGTTGCTCTGATAACGACACTTGCGCAACGGACAGCCCATTTAGCTCAATTTCCCCACTATCTGGTGACATTTCATCACAAATAAGGTCTCCAAACAGAGAGCCAATATCTCCATCCGCGCTGAATATCCCCCAAGACTGCTGAGTGTTAATTTTCCAATCGTCAATAAACAAGTGTGTCGTGTTTCTCTTAGCTGCAAGCTGACGAAAGTGAATAGTCATTGTGTTTGTCTTCCTTGTTTTCGCTTTAGTGGATTACTTATAACAATTTACGAACTCAGTACGGAAGGGCTTTTGTGTATTAATTTTGAACAGTGCTCAGTCTTGTACATATTAACGAAGCCTTGTATTAGAGGATAAAAATGCGACTAGAGTCATTAAGTAACAAGTAAGCTTGTCAATAATTTTGTTTTATTTTTGAATCAACCTATCATTATGCATGTAAATGTTATGCTGACAAATTCATATTTGCCGTTTGTTAATTGATCAATGTAAGGACACATGTTTATGAGTGAAACGGAATACGATTACCCCTCGAGTTACAGCCTAGTTTCCATTACCGATACCTCCAGTTACATCAAATATGCCAGTGAAAACTTTAATGAAGTAGCGGGGTTTGATGAAGGGGAGCTTATCGGTAAACCCCACAATGTTGTGCGTCATCCTGATATGCCAAAACAGGCTTTTAAAGATTTATGGACTCACCTGAAAACTGGCAAACACTGGATGGGAATGGTCAAAAATCGACGTAAAAACGGCGGCTATTATTGGGTTGACGCGTTTGCTTCTCCTATAAAATCTAATGGTGAAGTTGTGGAATACCAATCAGTGAGATTTAAACCTGAGCGTATACACATCCAGCGAGCGGAAAAAGCGTATTCGAAGCTTCGAAATAATCGTAAGCCGTGGAAAATGTATCTTCCTCGTACACGTTTGTGGATGAGATCGGCCTTCTTCCTTTTAATTTCAAACCTTCTTGGCTTACTCATTCTACAAATGAATCAATCACCAGTGATAGCGTTTGGCGTTGTTGCGTTACTTTCCGTTTTCTCAATTTATGTATTAACAAGGCCAGTTGAGAAGCTTGCTAGACAGGCTAGGCAAGACTTCAACAATCCGCTAATGGAGTATATTTATTGCGGAAAAATTAACGATCTGGCTGAAATTGAGCTGGGTATGAAGATGCGTAAGCAATTTGCAGATGCGCTATTAGGGCGAGTCGGGGTGTCTGTAAAAGACTCTTGCGAAGAAACGCGTGCAAGTGCCAACAGTGCTGCGACTAATAGCCAGCAAGTGACGGAAAACTTGAGTGCACAGAAAGTAGAGATCGACTCGGTCGCTACAGCGGTCAACGAGATGCAAGCCTCTTCATCTGAGATATCAAATAATGCTCAAGCGACGGCCGATGCTACGCTAGAAGCGCAGAACACGATGACAGATAGCCGTAGCGTTATCGATAATGTTAACCACTCGGTACTAGAGCTGGTGGATGAGCTCGGCGAAATCTCTAAAGTGGTCATGCGTTTGAACCAACAAACCGAGCAAATAGGAACCGTTGTTGAAGTGATCAATGATATTGCTGAACAAACCAACTTATTAGCGTTGAATGCAGCAATTGAAGCGGCGAGGGCAGGCGAGCAAGGGAGAGGGTTTGCAGTCGTTGCGGATGAAGTGAGAACCCTTGCTAAAAGAACACAGGAATCGACAACAGAAATTAAAGCGGCCATTGAAGGAATTCAAAAGGGCAGCAAATCAGCGGTTTCTGCGCTAGAGAAAGGCAATGAAATGTCGACTGGAACGGTAACATTATTAGGCACGGCTTTAGAAAGCATCCAACAGCTACAATCTCTCGTTCAGGATGTAGTCGAGCGAAATCAACAAATTGCGGTAGCGATAGAGGAACAGGTTTACGTAACGGATGAGATTAACGAAAACATCCAGTCGCTTAACCTAAAGTACAGTGAATCGTATGATCTGATGATAGAAACGAATCAGATGAACTCTAAAGTGCAAAGTTGTACCAATGACCTGTCTGAAATGATTAAGAAGTTTGCTTAAACTTTAGAAAATCGAAGTTAAAAGCCCGCTAAACATTAGCGGGCTTTTAACTGGAATATAGTGAAGTGCCGGATTCGTTTACGAGCGAGGATTTCTAAATCTCGTTTTTTAAGAGCTAAAACGACGAAAGCTCGCAATAAATGCGAGCTCTCTAAATAAGTGGCGGAGAGATAGGGATTTGAAAGCTATGTCCGCAAGATTAAAATGCTTATTTTACAGTGACTTATGCTTATGGTTCAAAAGCCGAATTTGCCATATGTCTGGTACAGATAAAAACATGTTTTTTTCTATAAATCAACTAAAACGCTTCTCTTACCCATTTTGCCACTAAACGATCAATGAATACTGGTGATGAGCTCTCTGTGGGTTTGAGCCAATGGTTTTTCTCGTCACTTGGAAGCACTTGAGCGGCCATTATAATGGCCCTCTTATCCCACTCACCAAAACTATAAAGAGAATCCTTCTTATCTCTAACCCAAGACAAGTTTTTAGTAGAAATGGCCGCCTGAGCTTGATTACAGATGTTATTACCATTCATAACAAAGCTGTTCAGTTCTGGTACTTTCAAAAGGTTAACGTTATTCGATATGTACCACTCATACCACGTGCGGACTAACTCTCTTTGCATAACATCCATTTGACTAACAGCGACTAGGTTGTCTTTCCATTCGGTAACGAAGTCGTTGTCTGATACAGCGCTCAGGTACAAACATACATCGTTAACTATTGGAGCAAAGAATTCGAAATTTTCAAAAATAATCAGAGCTAATTCTTTGATCTTGAAAGTTTTAGCTTTACGAACTAATGCTCTGGACAAGCCTAAATCTAAATACTTTCTTTCAAGCACCCTATCAGCAAGAATAGTGATCTGCTCAGAAGCGATAATTTTTTCATCGTCAATTGGAATTTCTACCTCTTCAGATTCCCCCGAATATGGATTAAAAATCTCAAGAGTTTCAAACAGCTCCACTCGCTCCAACTCGTAGTGGTTGTGTAATATCTCAGATACATACTTGTCAGACTCAATTATCTTGGTCTTTTCTGTTGATAACGTAAGCCTATGAACCTTATACAAATATAGTGTAAGCTCTTCCAACACAGTAAGCAGGGTTTCTTTTGAATTTGAAAACACCCTGAAGTCATCAACATATCGAGTATGGTAAACTCCCTTATTGATTAAAAAGCTATCTATATCCATCATCACGGCTTCTGCCATGACTATGCTTGCGGCTGGGCCAACTGGAACGCCTTGAGATGTTTTACCGTTTATATTGGATATAAATCTTTCTATATCATCAGCCAAAGGTTTAAGTGCAGCATCTGCGTACTCTATAGCATTGTTTAGTCTGTGGAGATAAATCTGGTTGTAGAAGTCAGTTATATCGGTCGCCAAAACATATTTATAATTGTCAGCCAAGTGCTCAGATTGATTTGTGAACTCCCCAAACCCATTACCACTTGAGAAAAAGCTCCCATCTTTAACGCTAAATCGATATGAACATGCGACATGCTGAGCAGTGGGAATTCTCGCCTGTTCGACTTGTGTAGCTATCGAATACCCTAATGCTGTGTACACTAGTGTATCAATAGGGTCTAGTTGTTGAACTACGCGAAAGCCTCCACGGGGCTTTAAGGAAACAGAAGTTTTTGGGTTGGTCACCCAAAACTTGTTTATATTTTTTGAAAGAAGCTCTTTTTTTACATCTTCCCAGGAGTGCCACAACGCGCCAAACTCCATTGCTCTAGGGAAAAAGTCGGAGTCATAAAATTTCTCTATATGCTCACGAGCAAATTCCAATGAATCCTCCGTCAGTTTAGTCATGCTTACTTGCTCCATCCATTATATAAATACTCCTATTAGGCGAGCTTAGTCTTCAAGCCAGTCTAGTGGTACAAGCTTGATTCCATCACGCCATTGTTCAACAAGGTGGCCATTTGAGATTGTTTTGACCAAAGTTGAAGGGGCATGATCGAGTACAATTACTTGAAGATTTGTACCTGTTTTATCTATTGCACTACTAAATACTTCGAATATTTTTTTTACTTGTACAATATCTTCATCTTGTTCAATCAAAGCTAATTCATCAGCATCACGCTCCTCATCGGAGTTCGCTTGGTGTTTTAGTTTACTTGGGAAGTACACCTGACTTGGTTGGTCATAAATTATGTAGTTCGGCACAGGTGAGTCCTCTAGCGAAGAAAAGTGTTGGTGTAACGCTAAAGTCATCGCTACATGATAGGACAACCAGTTCGCTCCACTTCCAATTTCCCAAAGATAGTCCTCTCGGCCATTGTGATTAACTTTTATTGTGAGCTCTTTTTCATGCAAAGAAATGGGAGCATCTGGATTTTCTGTGTCTAGTTGAGGAAGCCACTCAGTCGCGAGTTTATTGACTTTTGCAAGTTGTAGTTTTGTCTTACGGTCAAATTCTCGAGGGTCAATTTTGAGCCGCAATGCATTGAGCTCTCCTTTCAGACGCTTGTATTCTTTAGAAAGCTCGCTTTCATCTTCAGACTCACCCATCAAATTCAGTGATTTTTCAACTTGACCGACAAACTTACCTACAGAAAATGAGTCGTAGCCTAACTTTCGTTTATCACCTCGTAAAATCTTTAGTTGCGCATTCACATCCTTCATTTCTGAGGTCAATCTTGATAGTTCTTCTTCTAGATAAACTTTCTCCCTACTCAAGGCACCTTGAACACGCTCTGGCACTTTCAGTTCGGGTTCAATACTTGAAAAAGCATTGGCGAGAGGCTCTAGCACCAACGTTCTTATTTCATTAGGTTCAGAAAACAAAGATGGATGCATCTCACCTTGATTGAGAAGCCATTTACTAATGGATAAGCGCTCTCTTTTTAAGCGCGAAGCGTTTGAGTGACGATTGGCTACGTCATTCATTGAGTTGATATTGTTCAACCGACTTTTTACTCTGGCTAAGTCGTTTGAGATACCTCGTGAACGCTTGCTCATTAAGGCTTCCTGTTGTGAGGAAAACTTTATGTTTGCTGCGTTAGTAGAATAATCAATTTCTTTGTTGGCAACGTTTTTTAGTTGTTTTAATAGTTGCTCTGGCTTGAGTTTATATACATCTTTATCTGTACTAATTAGCCCTAGCTCAATAGCTCTTATTACATATGCTTGAGCACTAGATAACCAGTCCTGATTTTGGCGCTTGAGCTTCGAGTACCTTCTTTCAACCTTTCGAAAGTTCTCTTCTAAGTTTCTTATTCTGTGCTGGTTTTCGATATCGACGTTACTCAACGCACCGAGCACATAAGGAAGCACAGTAACTAACTTGCTTTTATGCTCAAAAGAATCTGTTTTGTAGAACAATGCATTTGGGTTAGCAACGATATTCTGAGGTTGATAGTTAAAGGCAGCTAAATCTCTTGTACTCGTTCTCTTTTTATCTAACCTGCCAGTATCGTAGAAATCAAAACTAATGTTTGATACACCACTAATCTCGTTAAGCCTAGTTTTCACAGTGTCGATATTTACGTTATGCTTTTCGATAACTGATGGTAGTTCAATGTCATCTGCCTCAACAAAGAAAGCATTTGATGTTGATTGTTGACTGCCAGGGTCTCTTCTTGCAATAAGCAGTCTCGATCTCGCCGTTTTAATCTGCACCCCATACCATGAAGTTGTATCACGAATTGTGTTAACTGGTATTGAGCACTTAGATGACCCTAAGCAATAGTCAATGATGGGTATTAGCGAAGACTTACCTGATTTTGAGGAACCAGTGATAAGGTTGACCTTATTTAACGCAAACTCTATAACACGTGGTTTATGATTGGTCTTTCTTGGCCAAAGAATTACCTTTTCAATTTGAAAAAACATCTAAAAAATCACCTTTAGTTCTCTAGTTAAGTCTTGAGCTGTCATTCCTGAAAACCAGACACCGAGTTTCTTCGAGCAACTGACAAGCTCTTTCATCGCATCCGTGAGTTCGCTATTGGGTAGGGGTTTTATCGAAAGATTTGGTGTAATTAGACCTGTAGAACTATCAATGAGTAGTAATCCCGAGTCAAAAGCTACAATAAGAGCATCTAAGGTTTTGGCTTTTTGAATACCTACTCGATTATGAATGGATAATGGAATATCTGCCGCAATAGCTTTCGAGCTTGAAAACTTAGCTAAGTATGATTGCAGAGAGCCTTTTGAACTAGCAAGTACACTTCTAGTATCCCCATACAAAATAAATGGAAAGAGGCAGAACAATTTGCTTGGATGAATAGGTTCTTTTGTTTTCTGATAGTGGGCTAAGGCGTTGACCCAAAGCATATAGCTACACATTGCAGGATTATTTATCTCCCACGCTTCTCTTTCTAGAGCACTTTGGGGTCTAAGCATCAGTATCTCCAAGTTCCGTATCAAACTGAGGATGCCAGCCAATAGTGAGGTCATCAGCCATTGTATGCAGAGTTCCGTGAGCAAAAAAATCGTCTACTTTTTTATACTCAAGATCGTAGCGATTTACGCTATCCAGACACTCGTAATATAACCTTTCTCCAATTTCTGTTTTAGGGTGACCCTTACAGTCAATATGAATTTTCTGTCTCTGGATACGCCAGTGGCGACTGAGTGATCTTTGATATGTCTTATAACTCGAATCTTGAACTTCACCATTTAGAGTCCATTCGACCACCGCATCTTTTGCTTCTAAATTAGCTATCACAGCTTCCTCTAATTCAACACTGTCAACGTCGATCAGGTTCAGTTGTTTTATATAATTGGGTTCCGAACTCAGAGTGCTTCTTACGTCTGCGCTATCGCTAGTCCTAGTACAAAAATAAGTCAGGATAGTTTTCTGCCTATATCTACTTTCGATTGCCCCTAGCCTTTCACCGAAAGCTTTAGCACAAATAACAGTTTGCTCCTTACGCTCTGCTGCTAAGGTCAAAACATCACTTGTCCAGCCGATAATTTCAAACATTATTTCGTCTATGTACTCTTCTATTGCTCCTAACCGATTCAAAGTGTACGAAGCTCGTAAATCATATGGTGCAGAACCCGAACCATGGCTGTAGGCGAGGTTAATGATTAGTGCGCAGGCATGTTGCTTCGAAGCTGCAAAGTTATTCACATAAGGCTCAATTGAAGAGGATGGGGTGTGGACTATTGATAAAATTTGATCGAATGCTATGGCTGCTTCATCTTTAGTTTTAGCGTTCAACAGCAACTCAAGCACATCACTTGTACACTTCTTATTCGTGAACAAAAGAAAAGTCGTTTTTTCTGCATCAACCACATCATTTTTGATAAGGTCAATCCAATTGGATATTGTTTTCCACAAATCTTTACTTTGGTTGCTAACGATATTTCTTTTAGTAGTTGAAACTTTGTCTTGCTCAAGAGTGGAAGTTGTGCCGTTATGCTCTTCCAGGTCATCAAGTATCTCAAACCCTACACAACTGCCATTTTTTGTCTCTATAAGCCGTTGCACGAGCCGATACTCTTGCGTTTTATAGCCGAGCCAAGAAGAAATAGCACTAGTATTATTCTTTTTCATTCAACCTCTTATGTAGCCAACACACTAGTAGCACTATACTAATTGAGGTCTTTTGGGACAAAAATCAACCAAAACATAAAAGTGCATATGATTTTAATGCGTCTCGTCACATATTTGGCTGACAATATAACTATAAGTGCTGGAAAAACTCTAACCGAACTTTACAAGCCGATCCTCTAACACATTTGCGTATTATCATGTTAGAGCAACCTGTTAGATCAAGCCTCATTCTAGTTTGGAAACTGATGATTACCCGCTAACGAATCCGCGTTAGCATTACAATCATCTTAACTAATCTCTGAATCACGTTTCCTTTCTGGCGCATGTAATGCGTCCTGATAGGCAGTTAGCTTTGCTCTTGCCTCAGCTAACTGATCTTTTGCTTCATCATACCCAACCGCAAGCTCAGCAAGGCGTGATTGAAGGCTTTCGTTTTCGTTTATCGCGAACTTCAGTTTCACTGTTACAGCTGTATGATCGTTTTGTAGCGCTGAAAGCTGTCCATTCAGGTCTTGGTGTGTGCCTTGAAGCGTCTCGTATTTCTCTGCCGCTGCGCTCAAGTTATTCGTAAGATGAAGGTTGTGCTGTAGTAACTCAGAATTACTTTGTTTTGACTCAGCCAGCTCACATTCTAGTTCTTCAATTTTCTCCTCAAGCTGTTCTTTTTCCTCAACTTGCTTCTTAAGGCGTTCTTCAATATCAGAATAGTCAGCTTCAGCTTGCTCCTTGGCTCGATACGTTAGGTTATATTTTGCGTCGAGATCTCTGACACGAATAGCCATTATGGTTTCATAGTGCTCGTGCGCTTTGTTGTTCAAAGCGCTTGTCATCTCTCGCATTACTTTGCAAAGATCCTCTTCCCGTTTAGCTAAAAGCTCTTGTAGTTCAGCAGGAAGGTCATACGACAGAAAGGCAAGAGTCGCTTCATCGTCTTTTGTATCTGGCGCTTTTCGCACTTCGACGGAGATATGCCCGTCTTGTATCAACCGATCTAAATCCGCTTGAATAGTAGAAATTCTTCCTCTCCCAAGCGCTTCCTTGATGTACCAGCCAGAGGGCTTCTTTCCTTTGCTGATCAATTGAGTCGCAATGTTGATGACATCGTCATCCGTATATGATCTTGGTCTAGCCATTGTCTTACCTATGTTTTAGTTATTATGTTTAGGTTAGTTAGTTAACTTACTAACTTACTAACTTACTAACTTACTTATCCAGTGAAGCTTCCGCTCCAATATTAATGTTGGCTTCCTTTATGGTCTTGATTTCCTTAGAAACGCCTTGTGCTACTGAAGGAGGAAGCTCAAGTGCAGCACTAAAAGCGGAATCAAGATACTCAGCTTGCTTTATAGCCATCTTTTTGTCGCGAGCATTGATAGCAAGTAGCACTTTCTTGAACACACTTACCAACCTCGGAACGATAGCGTCGGTTAGCTCTAGAGCCAGTTGGGATAACCGTGATTGTTGATCTTTAAGCTCTGTTATCTCAGTGGTTACTGTGTCTTTTTCAATTTGAAGCTCACTAAGGTTGACCTGCGCCTGAGCTACGTCATCGAGTAACTTGTCAAAGTTATCTTTTAACGAATGAGTGTTTTCTACTAGCTCATTGTACTGCTGCTCTGCTGAATGAACCTTTGCTTGAACCAACTCAAGTTGGTGCGTGTAGTAGTTATGGCTTCGAGCAGACTTAGGCAGGTTCGATTCCTTATCTATCTTCTTGCGCAGCGCCGATTTTTGCTCTGTTTCGGGAGCAAATTCAGCTTTCAAACTCTTGCTCTTAAATAGTTGCTCATTGGCAAAATCAAGCATCATACGTTGATGGTAATGACCAAACTTTTGACTGAGCTTCCTGGTAAGCTTGCCATTCTCTGGAAGCGACTTTTCACTAGGGTAGTTTTCACGGATATACTCGTTGACGACGTTAATCTGAGTTTTCCTCAAGTCATATTCACCAGTTTGGTTGTTCCTACCCGAGATAAAGTAGTGAGTATGTGCTCCAGTATTGACATCAACACTTCGCTCATCGTCATGTCCAATGATTGCCTGAATGTCGTAAGCAGGATAATGGTGCTTCAAAAACTCACGCGTAAATAAAATGTATTCTTCAAGCGTTATGGTGTCGCTGCCAACGTTCCATTGATGTGGAACTTTAAAGATGCCTTCTTGCATGAATACGTTGTTCGCTGCTGGTCGATGCTGCAACTGGTTATAAGCGTTCAGATACGTTTCTAGCATCTTGATACGTTGCTTTTTCCGCTGCATTTTCAGCTTTTTAAATTGCTCGATACGTGAATAGGGCACATGCCCTTTGGCGTTTAAGACTGCTTGCAAAAACTCCGCAGCCTCTGTATTTCCTTTTGTTGTTTCACTCTTAATGGCGTTGTTCATTTTGAGGCGATACTGCCGCTGCTGAGTTTGCAATTTCGATTGATTGCGAACTTTGGGTTGTGGTGCCAACTGATACAACAGCTCTAAACGTTCATCTTTAGGCAGCGATTGCAAGGGTAAAACCTTCGAATCGAGCCAAATTAAGTTGGTATCTACCAGCTCCTCATTCCATTCTAACCGCTTAGACACATTAACAGCGGTGGGTGGTGCAATACGCAATGAGTGAGCTAGAGAGTGTTCGCATTTAACTCGATCAACTGGTTTTGATGTGAAGTTAAAGCGTCGATGAAAGAATCGAATTTCCTTCATACTCACCCCCGAAGGGGTGAGTATGGTAGAGAGTCAAGAGAGCCATCTCTTGCCCGCAGTTCACGTTCATCTTTTTGGAACAAAAAGTGTGACGGGAGCGCAGCGGGTTGCTTAGTCATCTCACTTTTTAAGTGAATGACTTTGGCACCAATGGTGCCATTCTTGGCAGTGAAACTGCCAAGGCTGACACCACAAATGCCAATCGTTGAGGAAGCTATCATGACTGGCTCCCAACAAGCATTTTGACCGCAGCGAGAAGCTCAGGTTTAGTTTGTAGCACTTGAATCAAAGCTACGAACTCAGATGAAATTTCTGTCACAGGCACGGACTCAGAGACTTCCATATCAAACGTACTAGACAGGTTCCTTGCCGAGGCACTTGCGTAGTCGGGGGAGTCTACAGCTATCCATTTGCCATAATGTTTGTCTATCATTGCCGTATCGCTATGGCCCATCTGACGCGCAATCCACTCTTTAGAAATACCTGCCGTCAGGTTTTGACTCGCAAAAGTATGTCGAAGTTGACTTGCGCCACGGTGCTCCACTCCAGCCTTTTCTAGAAATGGCTTGAAAAAGGTTTTATTAAACTGCGCTGCGTGAATGAAAGGGGCATCAGTTTGACTGTTGTAAAAGACAAACTGTAAGTGTTCTTTGATACGACTTTTGTTATCACTTTGCAGCACCGAGATTTCACGAGTCGCCTTGTCACCTGTCAGCTTAAGCTGTTTTAGCAACACTTGAATAGCCAACTCATTGAGCTCGACTTTCCTTATTGACTCTTCAGTTTTTGGAGTCTTGTAATCACTGAGCACCTTGGCCCGACGAACAAACATTTCCTTGCGTTTAAAGTCGATATCTTCCCAAGTTAGTGCAATCAGTTCACTAATCCGAACACCAATAAGCACATTCAACATGAGCGCATGCTTGCCATGTAGACACCCATGAGTACTGTGAAGGCTGTTCAGTTCCGCTTTAGAGAAAGGTTTGGGTTCAACTTTGCACGCTTTAAAGTTCTTGACGTCTAACATTGGGCTAACACCAATAGCACCATCACTGGCAGCGTGCTTGAAAGTACCTCGCAATACGGTCATGAACTCATTGATTGTTTTGTTCGCATAACGCTCGTGGAGGTCGTCAAATAAATCTAGAATGTCGCTATGACAAATGTCGGAGATTAATGTCTCACCGAAGTAGCGCTTCAAGGCGCTCGCTTTGCACTTGTTGTTAACAAGAGTTGATGGAGCAACTCTGAATTTTCGGCTTTTGATGAATTTATCTGCGTAATCTTTAAATTTTTTGGGGTTCCTGTTTTCCATTTTCTCAACTTAGGCAGCTATGGCTGCTCTTCTATTTGAGAGCATCATATCTAGGCAAAATCAGGAAGTCCAAACTGAAAATGCTAATATTATTAGTTACTTATTATAAAATCAGAGCACTTTCGTTCTTAATCAATCAGTTAAGAGTTAGCATTTTTTTTCAAAAAAAATGGAAGGCGGTACTGCCTTCCAGTGGTTGAACTTCAAGAGGTGTAACGGCTGATCTCTTTGAGGGTAAACCGACCGATTAAACTTTTCTTGCTGCTTTACTGACATGTTCTGCAAACTTCTCAGCCTCTTGTACTGAGTAGTATTTACGCTTTCGTCGATGCTTCATTTTGCTATCTCCTCGCTCAATTTTTGTTTGGCTATTGAGTTCTACAGACGATGACTTTCTAACGAACTCATCAGGTTGATTTTTTGTTTCACTCATGTCTTTGCTTCAGTTAGATAGCAGCGCTTTCAAAAGCGCTTTCAAAAGCGCTGCGAATACGGGTGATTAAAGTTCTGCTCATAAGTAACTCCATCGGATTACCATGAGTGAGCAACGACATTGATTTTGTAAATCTGTCGCTGCAACAATGGCTATTTAATTCACTTCTGGGATTAAACTAAGTAGAAAATTGCTAGGATTGCCATGAGTAAGCAAACGGACTCCTCGTGTTAATTGATGATGCAAACTGCCTACTGAGTTCTTCACGGCATCATTCACTGCATAAGTCAGCGTAACGTCATCACACAGCTCTTTATTTTGTTGATTTACCAAACCCGTTTCAAACAGGTATTGCATTATCAGCAGATACAGCTCATCGACGTAATCGTTCCTGGTTGGTATGTGGTTCTTATAAGCAAACTCCTCATACTCTTCTTCAACGATATTCCACAAACTGTAGAGCGAGAAATTAATCGCTTGAAGCTCAGAAAACCAACTAATATCGTCACCAATACCTGATTCTCCTTTTTTTTCAAAACGGCACTCGTTTTCATAGTGATCAACAATACTCTGCGTCATTATCTCTGCAAGTCGATAATGCTCATGTACAAACAAGAGCAAAAGATGACAGTCACGCAATTGATGAAGTTCGTTATAAAGGGAAGAGTACTGACTATTCAGTTTAGGTGCATGCCGATAAGCATCAATTAGAACCTCGTTACATGAAAGTGACATGATCTTATAGCTCTGTTCATCAAAAGCAGAATAACGCTCTTTGACACTGCTGGGAGTGTAAAGGCGCTTATTATCTAGTCCCGTCCATGAGTTGGGAACGATCATGTTATCTCGTGAAGGAAGATGCCATTTTAAAAGATAATGACCTGTGGATGCTTTTGTTTCGTTTTCATCCGTTACTAAAACAAATTCGATACCGAGTGCACTTTGAAAGCTCATAGATATTAAAGATGGCTCTAAATCTAACAGAGCTGGTTTGATAGTGCTTGCGACTAACTCGATCAACTGCTCTTCCGATAAGCTGTAATCGCAGAAAGCCCTGGTGACACGTTGCCAAATGGTGTTTTGAAAGCGAGCCTCTAAAACGGAGTCACTTTCTTGCTTCCAATCCACCAATACATCTTTATTTCGACTTAACCTTTGGTGGACTTCATTAGGGCTGAGATTAAACAAAATGTACGCAAGCATATTATCCCTCTGACGAAAAGGAATACTTAGCTCTAGATTGCGTCTTAGATGTTCATTGAAAGCGTTGGTTAACTTAGTGTAAGTCGATTTGTTGCGTAAACGCATAGCTGTCTCTCCGACATGCAATAGCAAGCTGCGGCTGGCGTTTACAAAAGCTTACTAATGCACTGGGTTTCAGCACAAAGACTTTAAATTAAGTTAAATTGAGTACGGACAGAGGTAGGTATCGCCAGCGACCAGTGTATGTCATCCGCACTCATTGTAATCGGTTCTAAATTTTCAATGCAAGAGATTTAGAACCGATTAAGCGTAAATGCATTAACAGCATGCACCAGCTTCTCTGCTGGAAGTTGCTTGCCGTAGTGTCCGTAGGTCATGCTGGTATTTTTATGCCCTACGATTTGAGCTACCACATGTTCTTCAATATTAGCTTGCTTTAGTTCATCGACGAATGTGTGTCGGAAAGAGTACGCAGTGGGGCGACTACCTGCTTTAAACCCACAAGCAGTCAGAACGTCACCCATGCTGTCTCTGAAATCCTTTGACCAATCGGAATCCTTACCCCGAGGGGTAAAATCAAAGAGCTGCATTTGTTTTTTATCTTGCCGAGATTTCACATATTCGAGAAAGCCCATTTTTATTAACCCTTTATGGATGGGAACTTTCCGTTTAGAAGATGCATTTTTCAGGTGTTGCTGCTCTCCGTTGTCGGTAAAAGAGATGGTTGGTATCGGGCCATCTATGTGGATATCAGCTACTCGAAGTTGGCAAGCTTCCGAAGGACGGCAGCCATGCAACATCATGACTTTAGTGGCCCATTGGAAGGATGAATCCTGCTCTTGAAAAGCACGACTGGCAAGCAGGCGTGTTAGCTCCTTTTCGCCCCAGCGTAGGCGCTGGGAATGAGACGAGGTGTTTTGGGAGGGTAGCTTTACATGTGCAAATGGGTTGTTGGCTATCAGCTCTTGCACGACACACCAATTCATGAATTGTTTGATGGCCGCGAGATAGTCCCTTAAAGTCTTATGGCTTAATCCTCGACCTAAGAGCTTATCTCGATAAGCCATAGCAACGCTACTGGTGATACTCGTTCCTTCCTGTTGCTCTACAAACTTTAAGAAGTCTCCATTACGCTGCTTTAACTGCTTAAGAGTGAGGTTAGTGACTTTTTCTAGGCGCTTAGATTCAATAAAACGATTAAGAGCATCATTATTGATGGATGGTATCTGTTTATTTGGCTTGGGCTCATACGTTTCCGAGAGCAGACGACATGTTGAGTCTCCATCACCTGTTTGTTTATTAAAAGAGACTCTAAGCTTGTTAATCTCAGCATTAAGCTTTTGCTTAAAATCTGGAAAGGGTAAAAACTTTGTCTGTGCTAACTCGAAAAGCTCGAAGATTACTTTTGTCTGGTCAAGATTGCGTTTGTAAGCCATACGGCGATCACGCGTGGCTAGGGATAAGCGAATTTCCTTAGGAAAACCGTTTTTTTGAAGGGAAGTCGGGATTGCAACGCGTGTGTAGTACACGCTATTAGGTTGTCGAAACAAATACATCTGTATCATCCTCTTGTATTTGTCGACTTTTGAGTTATAAAAACGAAAAAACCGCTGTAAAAACAGCGGTTTAATCTTTAAAAGTGGCGGAGAGATAGGGATTTGAACCCTAGATACGCTATTAACGTATGCCGGTTTTCAAGACCGGTGCTTTCAACCACTCAGCCATCTCTCCGTTGTGGGCGGTATAATAAGGAGCATAGTCCGACTTGTAAAGTGCTGAATTATAATAGAAGTACTGTTTGCTTGTTTTATGATCACTGATGTGATGTTGGACAGTTTGAAAACGGAGTGAAAAAGGGACAAAAAGTACCAATTTATAGAGTTTTTACTTTATATCGGCGCACGTCAATAAAATGGTGTTTTATTGTTATCTTGCTGATATATAAGACATAACATGCTTTTAGGGTACATGTGTTCGCCCGAAAGTATTTGCAAGACTTTGTGAACTAATTCAAAATTAACTGGTATAGCCAGTTGTGCTTAGAATTCTTAAGGGTGTTTATGAAGGTCACAAATCTATTTAAAGACAAAGTTGATGCGATTTCTGCTCATCAATCCGAGTTTATGAATTGGATGTCTCCAACGTTACGCGATTATTGGAGTGACTTTTTGGGGAAAGCTCAAAATAGCTTTCTTTTCTCAAAAGTTCGTGATCACCAGCAGCCAGCCGTCAACGAAGAAGTTGCACCTCAACCTGCACCGATCGTAATGGCACCTGAGGCTCAAAAGCTTTATGACGAGTTAAGTGAAAAAATTGGCGAAGTTATTCACACTGGTGATTGGGTTCATGTGTCTCAAGAACGTATTAACCAATTTGGTGCGGTAACGGAAGACATGCAATGGATTCATACTGATCCAGAGCGTGCTTCAACTGAATCTCCATTTAAGACAACTATCGCTCATGGCTTTTTAACATTAGCATTGCTGCCTAAACTGACGGATTCAGTCGATCCAGACAAGCCAATGTTCCCAACAGCTAAAATGGTAGTTAACTTGGGTTTAAACCAAGTCCGTTTCCCTTACCCTGTCAAAGCAGGCAATAATGTTCGTGCAGTCAGCACGTTAACAAAAGTAACGCCAATCAAAAAAGGTTTGGAGATTGAGCGCGAAATTAAAGTGGAAATTGAAGGTATTCGTCGACCTGGTGCGGTTGTGGTCTCTGTAATTCAACTGCATTTCTAATTCCGAAACCGGATAGAACACGACATAGTAAAAGAGAGCATCAGGGTGCTCTCTTTTTCATTTTTACTGATTAAAGTTTTTTACTGGCGTATAACCGTAATCTGCAATCGCTTTTTGTCCCTGCTCTGAACGAAGGAAAGCGATAAAACCTTTACCTGCATCGCTAATCTTATCTACTTTGTATAGCACTAGGAATGGTCGCGCCAACTTGTACTTATGATTGCTAATGTTTGTCGAGGTTGGGTCAATACCATCTAACTGAATCGCCTTGATCGAGCGATCTACTGACCCTACAGAGATAAAACCAATGGCGCGAGTGTTATGGTTAACAATGGTTTTTACCATGCTGTTGCTGTTTACAACCAAGTTGTTTGGGCTGATATCCGAGACAAGGCGATCATTAACGATTTTGGTCAGTCCCAGCAAGCTTTCGAAGCTGTAACGTGAACCTGAAGACGCTTCTCTAGTAACCACCGCGATAGGCTGATCTGCGCCCCCGACCTCTTTCCAATTCTTAATTTTACCTTTGTAAATATCAAATAGTTGTTGCTGAGAAAGGTTTTCTACAGAGTTGGTACGGTTTACAACAACAGCGAGGCCATCATAAGCGATAGGGTATACATTGAGATCTTCACCTTTTTCGCTTTCAGTCAGATAGCGAGAGCTCATGCCTATTTCGGCTACTCCTTTATTGACCATAGTGATACCAGCACTCGAACCAATGCCCTGAACAGCAACGTAATCGTCTGGGTGTGTTTTGTTGTATTCCTCAGCAAGTACATCCATCACACGAGCAACCGACGTTGAACCTGAGATGTTGATTTCTTTTGCAATGGTAGGGAGGGAGACTGCTATGGCCAATAACGTCGCCACAGTAAAACGTAACATATTAAACTCCATATACGGGATAAAGCAGAGTTTATGATATTGCGTTCAGGTTACACTTTTGTGAACTGTTAGCGCTAAACAAAGGAATTGTTTCTAGTCAAGAGGTGATGGAGCTAGCGTTTCCAAGTGGATTGAGATGATAATCTGGGCAAATGATAATATAGCTATCTTATACTTGAGTTAGGTAGATAACTACCATCGGTGATGATGTAAAGGTTATATACTAGGATCGACAGCTCTAACTATCATCCATCGGGAGAACGTTGATGTCAGTGTCCCAAATGGCGACAAGTCGTTTATACAAATCAGTTCAATCGCTCTGCTCTGCGCGTAATGCTAACTTGCCTGTCGAACAGGGCAAGTGCCTCTATGAGCTAGTAGAAAATGGCGTTGAGCTTCATCGGGCGCATTTTCTCCTCGACTCCCAGCATAGCGAGTATACTTCTCCCGTCGCGAAGATCATGTTTGATGAGGAAAACCAACTTTGGTATTTCTATGTTCCCACATATCACAACGAGCTGTTAAGGTGGGTGCCTTATAAGCCACTTCCATTTAGCCGAATGCTTGAGGACTTACTCAACGAGTTGGAGCGCGATCCTCAAGCGTGTTTTTGGGAATAGGGCGAGCCCAACGGATGCGAATGCCGACATGATTTATACTTTAGGCCTAACAACTTGGTTTCTAAAGTCTTTGGGGGTCATGTTATAAACGGATTTAAATGCTGTACTGAAATGCGCTGCACTTTTAAAACCAGACTCAAACGCTATTTCTGTTATTGATTTTTCTGACTTGCGCAGTTGGGTTGCTGCGAAGTTTATCCGTTTCACCTTTAATATCTGAGAAAACGAAAGATCATCTGCGGCGAGGCGACGTTTTAAGGTTGCGATGGACATGCTCATATGAGCCGCTAAGCCTTCTAGCGTGATGTCTTTTTCAATATTACCCTCAATGTACTTAATGGCTTTTTGAGAGTCGCTCAGGCTACTTGCATCATCTATGATAGATAGGATGTTTGGCTCTACCTCAACCATCAACGACAGCAATGCCATTGCGATATGGCTTTGTGTGTAGTCTGGAGCATTGCGACTCGCTAACTTAACCAACATGTCCTTCAATTGTGCTACTTCGCTACTGGATTGCGTTGAAAAAGGATAGAAGCGCCTTTCTTCCGTTTTGGAACGTAGCATCGGGTGCGCTTTCTTAAAGTCACAGAATATATTTGGATTGAAGACTAAAGCCAGTGCTTTAAAGCCTCCGTCACTAGAGACGGCTTCTGCACTGCTCAGATCTGCGGAGTTATAGAGTGTGAAATCTCCGGCTTTAAGTTCAAATTGCTCGCCATTAGGTTGATGAACTAATAGGGCACCTTCTTCAACAATATATAACCCATTATGTGTTGCAGTGTAACGCTCACTTTTGCGCGCAGTGAAGTGATTAAAGCGAATGATCTCAATGTTCGGCATACTCTTTCTTATCGTTTTACATAACAAATAAAAAAGGCGCTCAATAGAGCGCCTTTTGACTTCATTCGGTATTATTCACTTACAGTCTGTTCTGTTTGTGCTGCTGGTTGTTCAGCGAATACCTGGGTTGGCTTTGCAACTAAACTGCGGTTTTCTTGGTTTACGTCCGTAAGGACAATTTCCAATGTATCCCCAAGTTTGTATACGACCTCTTTATCGATAGAGATGGTACCGTTGTCGCCATTGCACTCAATTCTTTCTTTATTATCAAGAATTAGTGCACCAGGAATAAAGGCTGCTGCGCCATTTTCGAGAAGTCGGACACGTGCGCCTGCACGATTAATATCGAAAATCTCACCTGTGAAACAAGTTTTCTTGCTCGGCTCATCAGCAAGCGTGCGTGCATATAGCCAATCTGAGACATTTCGCTCAGCGATTTTATGATGTTTACGATGTAGAGCTAGCTCTTCGCCTACTTGGTCATCTGGTTTTTGTACGGGTTCTTTACCAAGGATGACGGCCTTCAACATACGGTGGTTGATCATATCACCGTATTTACGAATTGGTGATGTCCAAGTTGCATAGATGTCTAAACCCATTGCGTAATGAGGCAGAGGCTGATTACCCACCTCACTGTATGCTTGGAACTTACGAATGCGGTTATCTAGATAAGACGTTTCTTGAGCTGCCAACCAGCGGCGCAACGCAGCAAAGCCTTCTAGCGTAGCAATAGACTCCGCTGTGAACTCCAACTGGCCTTCTGGATTGACAAGTTGAACCACTTCTTCAATCTTCTCGTTCTTGATACCTGCATGCGTATTGAAGACACCTGTTTCAAATTTATCGCGTAATGTACGACCTGCACAGATGTTTGCGGTAATCATGGATTCTTCAACAAGACGGTTTGCACTGCGGCGCATGTCTGCGTGGATAGCGATTACATCGTTATCTTCACTGAGCTCAAAACGGTAGTCAGGACGATCAGGGAAGACCACTGCGTTTTTCTCACGCCATTCAGCGCGAGCAAGAGAGAACTCATAAAGATCACGAACGATGGTCGCGATCTCTTCAGATGGCGTCCATGCTTCAGAGCTGCCGTTTTCTAACCAATCAGACACGTGATCGTATGCTAGGCGTGCATGTGATTTGATGTTTGCTGCGAAGAATTTAATATCGTCGCCAATCACACCATCTTTACTTACCGTTACGGTACAGCAAATAGCAGGGCGGGTTTCACCTTCAATCAGAGAGCATAGGTTGTCCGCTAAATCACGAGGTAACATCGGGATGTTACGACCTGGTAGGTAGATAGTGTAGCCACGTTCGCGAGCCACCTTATCCATATCGTCTTCAGGTGTGATGTACGCTGTTGGGTCTGCGATTGCGATAGTCAGCTCGAAATCGCCAGATTCTGTCTTCTTCGCGTACAGCGCATCGTCCATATCTTTGGTTGATTCACCATCGATAGTCACGAAAGGAACGTGAGTCATGTCTACACGTTCTAGATCCGCGTCGTCTTTCAGTTCCCAGTTCTCGATACCTGCTGGCTCAGAGTTTGGTAGATCATTTTGAGCAAGCGTTACCCACCAAGGAGCAATCTTGTCGTTTGAATCGGTAATCTTCTCTGAAATTTCTACAAAGAAAGAGTTATCGCCTTTAAGCGGGTGGCGAATAAGATGCGCGACAACCCAGTCACCTTCAGCAAATTCATCAGGTTTTAGACCTTTCTTTAATTTCGCTTTAAGAGAAAGCTTTTTCAGCTGTGGGTGATCTGGCGCTACGTTTAGCTTGCCTTTGAACATTTTTACTCGGCCAATAAAGCGAGTTACGGCTTGTTCTAGCAGCTCTTGTGGTTCTGCGACTTCGCGTTCGTTTTCAGTGCGGATGATGGCAACCACTTTGTCGCCGTGCATGCACTTTTTCATGTACGCTGGTGGGATGAAGAAGCTGGTTTTACTGTCCACTTCCAGGAAGCCAAAGCCTTTATCAGTTGCTTTGATTGAGCCTTCTTTTTTAGGCAGGTTTTCTTGGATTTGCTGCTTAAGCTGAGCGAGTAGTGGGTTATCTTGAAACATCTTTTCTTAAATTACCTATGGAGTTGGGCACACTATAATCATTGCGAGCTATTATTACTACCTGTGGAGCGTAATTTCGCCGTGAATTTTGCCAATTTAACCACGAGAAATTGGCTTAAATATTGATGAAATTCTCATCTGTGAGTTACACGAATCTACGGGGAATGGTAGGGCTGGTGGAAAAATATGCTAAAAATACCATTGTTGAGAATAAATTGTGATGTAATTCAATTTTTTCTGGATTTTTTTATGCTTTTAAGGAATAATCCGCCTCCCTTAGTCGTCCCTAATGGCTTATCGCGGTTGTGTACTGTGCTGTGTTCCCGTCTGAATGGAATCAGTATCTGGATGGATCAGTATCGAATTGGAAGAGCATATGGGACTGTTTTTTTGTTTAATTAAGTAGGATCCCAATGCAAGATTCTGTTATTCAATTCAGTGATTTATCTCTGAATGATTCTATCCTTTCTGCTCTAGACGGAATGGGTTTCGTGTCACCAACTCCAATTCAGGCTGCGGCAATCCCACACCTATTGGAAGGTGCTGACGCGCTGGGTAAAGCTCAAACAGGTACAGGTAAAACAGCAGCGTTCTCTCTGCCTCTTCTCAACAAACTCGATCTAAACCAACGCAAACCGCAAGCGATTGTACTTGCTCCGACTCGTGAGCTGGCAATTCAGGTTGCAGCGGAAATGAAAAACCTTGGTAAAAATATCAAAGGTTTGAAAGTTCTAGAGATTTACGGTGGCGCATCTATTGTCGACCAAATGCGTGCTCTTAAAAGTGGCGCTCATGTAGTTGTCGGTACTCCAGGCCGTGTTCAAGATCTTATCAATCGCGAACGT
Source organism: Vibrio sp. D431a (assembly GCF_030248655.1). Lineage (NCBI taxonomy): Bacteria > Pseudomonadati > Pseudomonadota > Gammaproteobacteria > Vibrionales > Vibrionaceae > Vibrio > Vibrio sp. D431a. The sequence goes on from NZ_JAHGAP010000064.1 coordinate 40,263, forward strand.
CTACACCTAGACGAAGTTAGTACTTTCGTTCTTGATGAAGCAGACGAAATGCTAAACATGGGTTTCGTAGATGACGTAACTGCGATCATGGAGCACGCTCCAGAGTCAGCACAACGCGTTCTGTTTTCTGCAACTATGCCTCCAATGCTGAAGAAGATCGTTGAACGCTTCCTTCGTGACCCTGTAACGGTTGACGTTGCTGGTAAAAACCACACTGTAGACAAAGTTCAACAACAGTTCTGGGTAGTGAAAGGTGTAGAGAAAGATGAAGCGATGTCTCGTCTTCTTGAAACTGAAGAAACTGACGCGTCAATCGTATTCGTACGTACTCGTCAAGATACTGAGCGTCTGGCTGACTGGCTATCTGCACGTGGCTTCAAAGCAGCTGCACTGCACGGTGACATTCCTCAGTCTCTACGTGAACGTACTGTTGATCACATCAAACAAGGTGTTATTGACATCCTAGTTGCAACTGATGTTGTAGCTCGTGGTCTTGACGTTCCACGTATTACGCACGTATTTAACTACGACATCCCATTTGATGTTGAGTCATACATCCACCGTATCGGTCGTACTGGCCGTGCTGGACGTAAGGGTAAAGCGATCCTTCTAGTTCGCACTAACCAAATTCGTATGCTTCGCACTATCGAGCGTGTAACTAAGTCATCTATGGAAGAAATCCAACTTCCTCTACGTGACCAAGTTGCTGAAGCTCGTCTAGCTAAGCTAGGCGCTGAGCTTGAAGCAGAGAAAGAGCACAAAGCACTAGACAAATTTGCTGAGCTGGTAGAGAAACTACAAACTTCTCTAGACATCGACCCAGCAACACTTGCTGCTATGCTTCTTAAGCGTCAGCAAGGCAAACGTCCTCTGTTCTACATTGGCGAAGACCCAATGGTTGAAGCAATTGAGCGTGACAAGCAACGTCGTAAAGAGCGCCGTGAAGGTGGTCGCGACGGCGGTCGTAACTTCAACAACCAAGACTGGGATACTTACCAGCTTCAAGTTGGTCGTGAGCAAGGCGTTCAAGTTAAAGACATCGTTGGCGCTCTAGCAAACGAACTAGGTCTAGGTAAAGGTTCTATCGGTGCGATCAAGCTAGCTCAAGGTCACACATTCGTACAGCTACCTAAAGCAATGACTTCAGACGCGGCGAACAAGCTAAGCAAACTACGTATCCGTCAACAAGATGTTGGTGCTGTAGTATGTGATTTCGATGATTTCCGCGAGTCTCGTGGTGGTCGCCGTGACGGTGGTCGTCGCGATGGTGGTCGTCGTGATGGCGGTGGTTACCGTGGCAACCGCGAAGGCGGCAATCGTGGTGGTGATCGTCGTGAAGGCGGTCGTCGCGAAGGTGGTTTCCGTGGTAACCGTGACGGCAACCGCGATGGTAATCGTGAAGGTGGCGAACGTCGTTTCGATCGCAACCGTGGTGGTGATCACCGTGGTGCACATCGTGGTGAACGTGGTCACGGTCGTGGCCGTCGTACAGACGCATAATCACGAGTGATTAAAGCGACGGTTTAAGTTGCTACAAAAAGAATTGAAAGCCGAGCAAAGCGCTCGGCTTTTTTATGCGCGTCTAATACGGTTTTGCTTTTCATCGTGTTTGTTTACCCAACTTATTACTTCGTCTAAGGGCAGGGCAGAACAAGTAACCCTGAATGATGTCACAGCCTCGACTTCTCAAAAAATGCAGTGTGTCCATGTCTTGAACGCCTTCTGCTACGACCGAATACCCTAATCCATGTGCTAGCGCAATCGTGTTCTCAACGATAGAGCGGGAGCCTTCAGTGCGGCTTGCTGTGAAAAGAAATTAACCAGCTTACCTTGAAACGTATTATCAATCTTTCGACGTTTTTGAGGTTATCTCATAATTTGAATCAGTCATTGGCCTTCAGGTTGTGTCATGTCTTCGATAGACTCAAAGTAGTATTTACGATAAGGGAACCCAGTAAGAGCGTCATGGACGGCATTGCGCTTCTCTCTTTCAGCAACAGTATGAAGCTTTAATATCGAATCGTTGCTCCACTTAATCACCAGCACGACAAAGATACTGCCGCCAAAAAGTATAAGAGAAACCCCCGTTTCTAAGAGAGAAGTAATAGGTTTTTGCATGATAGCGTGCAAAAAAACGGCATAAGCAAAAATGAAACAGCTGATTAACAATAATAGGAAAGTCCACCCGGTTACGTCAGTTTTCGAGCTGATGTTTTTTGTCATCTGCCATCCCCAGCAGAGCAAAATCAAACCTAAGATCGCTAATAGAAATGCAATAGTGGGCACATTATTACCCCGATTTATTGATTGGTTTGTTATTTTTGTTCACCCAATAAACAACGTAGCTTATATATCTGACTTTGTACAAATTGACCTATTCATAAATTATGTTTAACAAGTGATATTTTTTAGTCTTCAAATAAAATCAAAACTTGCTACAGATCAACAAAATTTGTTCAATCAAATCGCTTTTACTAAAAGATTGTTGAAAGATTAAAAAATTATTGAATAATAGAGGGGCAAACAAGAAGTACGCAGCGCACAAGCGCTATTACAACCTCTGCTCTACAACAGGATAACTATTTCATGTCTAATTCGTTTGTACTGGTGATCAACTCTGGTAGCTCTTCATTAAAATTTGCTGTTATTGATTCTGAAACCGGTGAAGCTTTGGTATCAGGTATTGGTGAGTGTTTTGGCCTACCTGAAGCTGAAATCAGTTGGAAATATCAGGGAGAAAAAACCGTTGAAGCAATTCCAGCTGGCGGTAACCATCATCAGTACGCTGTTGAGCGAGTGGTAAAACTACTCGAAACTCTAGGTTTGAGCTCAAAATTTGTCGCTGTAGGCCATCGCATTGTCGCAGGCGGTGAAACCTTTAAAGGAACTGTGAAAGTTGATGAAACAGTTATTCAAGAAGTAGAGCGCCTTGCTGAACTTGCACCACTTCATAACAAAGCGAACGCTGAAGGCATGAGAGCGGCAATGGCGGCGTTCCCTTCACTGCCTCAATTTGCTGTATTTGACACTGCTTTCCACCAAACAATGCCAGCCAAAGCCTTTATGTACGCACTTCCTTACGAGCTTTACGAAGAGCATAAAGTGCGTCGTTACGGTGCTCACGGTACAAGCCACTACTACGTAAGCCGTGAAGCAGCGAAAATGCTAGATAAGCCGGTTGAAGAAAGCAGCTTTATCACTGTGCACTTAGGTAACGGTGCATCAGTGAGTGCGGTTAAAAATGGCGAATGTGTTGATACAAGTATGGGTTTGACGCCGTTAGCTGGCCTAATGATGGGCACTCGCTGTGGTGACCTCGACCCAAGTGTTATCGAGTTCCTTTTCCGTAAAGGCTGGGAAAAAGACGAAGTGTTCGAGATGATGAACAAGAAGTCAGGTTTCTTAGGTGTATCTGGTGTGACAAGTGATGCTCGTGGCGTACTAGAAGCAATGGAAGCGGGGAATTCACGTGCGAAGTTGGCATTTGAGATCTTCACTTACCGCGTTGCGAAATACATTACATCCTACCTCGCGGCTCTGGATTCATTAGACGGCATCATCTTCACTGGTGGTATTGGTGAAAACTCACTACCAATTCGTCGTGAAATCTTGAAAAACCTAAAACTGTTAGGTTTTGTTGAAGATGAGAAAGGTAACGAAGATGCAAGATTTGGTAACGCAGGTGTTATTGCAGCATCTGAGTTGTTAGGTGCCAAAGCTCTTGTTATTCCTACTAACGAGGAATTTGTGATAGCTAAACAATCGGTTGAGCTATTGTAATATATAACGAAAACAGAAAGTTAAAAGCGAGCCTCGTGCTCGCTTTTTTATTTAAAGCAATTTGGTAATTACTCTTTGAGTTTCAGAGCTTCGCGCTTTTCGATTAAAAAATCCATCAAGACGCGGATTTTTTTCGGCATATGCTCTCGTGAAGGCATATATAAATAAAACCCTGGAAACTCTTTGCACCAAGGTGTCAGAACTCGGGTCAATCTTCCCTCATCTATGTGCTTTTCCACCCATAAATCAATATGCTTCACTAAACCCACACCCTGTATTGCAGCTTGTAACATACTATAGTCATCATTAAAAATAGCATTACCTTTAGGCTCGAAAACGAGGGTGCGCTTTGCAACATCTGGAGAGGTTAGCGACCAATGATCAATTGTTCCGCTAGAGGTAAAACGATAAGAAAGGCAATTGTGATCTTCTAAATCCTCAGGAGTTTGAGGTAGTCCATTTTGCCTAAAGTATTCAGGAGAGCTCACTATTGCCGTTGTTAACGGCGGAGTAATAGGGATCGCAACCATATGTTCATCTAAGCTTAATCCTAAGCGAATGCCAGCGTCAACGCCTTCTGCGACGATGTTAGAAAACCCATCATCCATGATTAGCTCTAGGCGTATTTTAGGATAACGAGAGAGGAACTCACCTAGATAGGGCTCAATAAGCAGCCGAGCAGCGGTTCTTGATACACTGATACGGATTAATCCCGAAGGCTCAAGATGAGAGTCGTTCAATTCGTTAACGACCTGCTCAATGTTCACCAATGAAGGTTGCAAAATATCAAGCAGACGTTGGCCTTCTTCCGTCAGCGACATACTTCTGGTGGTTCGATTAATTAACCGAACTTGTAGCTGTTGTTCTAACGCTTTTAGGTGTTGTGATAAGGCAGCACGGGTTACCCCCATTTCTAAGGCTGCTTTAGTGAAACTGCGATGGCGAGCAATATGTGCAAACCACGTCAGTGATGAAATTAAAGAAGGTTCTATTCTCATTTGTTAAGTATAACTAAACAGTCATGTAGATAAAACGATATTTATCCGAAACAGTGTGTTGACTAATATTACATCGAAGCTTAGGTCAGCCTGAGATGAACAGTTAACCTCTAATGGAGAATGTCGCTATGTCTAAAGTCACTTTCAAAAATCTCAATGGTCAAGGTATTGAGATTTCAGCGGTTATCAACTTCCCTACAGATTTTGATGCAAGTAAACAATATGCGGCGGTTGTTGTTTCACACCCAGGTGGTGGCGTAAAAGAGCAAACCGCAGGCCTATATGCGAGTAAACTTGCAAAAAGCGGCATAATTGCCATTGCGTTTGACCGTTCGTATCAAGGTGAAAGTACAGGTGAGCCTCGCCAAATGGAAAACCCTTACACGAGTACTGAAGACGTGAGCGCAGTCGTCGACTATCTGACAACGTTAGAGTACGTCGATAACGATAAAATTGGCGCAATGGGGATTTGTGCTGGTGCGGGCTATAGTGCAAATGCAGCGATCAATGATCGTCGAATCAAAGCACTGGGTATGGTTAGTGCCGTAAACATTGGCCAAATGTTCCGTAATGGTTGGGATAATTCGGTTAACGATGCTGACGCTGTTGGTTACTTAGAATTTGGTTCGAATGCTCGCACAACCGACACGAATGGTACAGAATTCGCGACTATTCCTCTAGCTCCGATGCGTGAAGAAGATGCCTCAAATGCAGAGCTACGCGAAGCTTGGGAGTATTACCACACACCACGTTGTGAACATCCAAATGCGCCGGGTTTTGCTCTAACTCGTAACTTAAACCAGATCATTACTTACGATGCGTACCACAAAGCGGAAGCATTCCTAACTCAGCCAATTCTTGCTGTCGTTGGTAGTGACGCAGGCAGCAAATGGATGAGTGATGACCTGATAGAACGTGCAGCGAGTTCAGATAAAACCTTGTATGCCATTGATGGTGCAAACCATATGTCGCTTTATGATGTTGCCGAATACGTCGATGACGCAGTATCCCAACTCGCATCTTTCTTCCAACGCACTCTTTAATATTCCCGATGAAAGGCTCAATTGCTTCGAGCCTTTCTGCTCTCAAGGCTTTTTACTCTTAAGGTATTGATTATGAATATGCAAAAAATCACTTTTAGAAATGCTGATATGGCTTGGGATATGTCTGCATTAATTTTATTTCCAGAAGGCTTCAATGAATCGAAACGCTACCCAACAATGATAAGCGTTCATCCTTTTGGTAGTTGTAAAGAACAAACATCCAGCGCTGTCTATGGTAAAGCCCTTGCTGAGTTAGGTTACGTCGTGATCGCATTTGACGCGAGCTTCCAAGGAGAATCGGGAGGATTGCCTCGCTACGTAGAAGACCCAAGTCAACGTGTTGAAGATATCAGTCGCGTTATCGACTATGCAGTAACTTTACCATATGTCGATGAGAATAGAATTGGTGGACTCGGTATCTGCGGCGGTGGTGGTTACATGATCAATTCAGCCCTAACCGAAAAGCGCTTGAAAGCTGTCGTAGGTATTACGCCTGTTAACTTAGGCCGCTTGTTCCGTGAAGGCTTTAGTATGTACGACCCTATCGCCAATCTTGAAGCTATGGCTGCACAGAGAACAGCCGAAGCTCGCGGCTCAGAGCTGAAAATCGATGAACTTCTTCCTCCAAATATTGAATTTGCAAAAGAAAATGGATTAACAGAACGAGACGTGTTCGAAGCTACTGAATACTACAAAACATCACGTGGACAAACCGAAGGTGGTGCAACTCGTATGCTGTTTTCACATGCACAGAAAACACTGAGCTGGGATGCCTTTGCATTTGCCGAAACGTTATTGACTCAGCCTGTTATGGCCGTGGTAGGGCAAAAAGTCGGGGCGTTTGGTGCTTATCGTGATGGGCAGGAAATTTATGGCCGCTCTGTTCAATCAAAAGACCGACAGCTGGTTAATTTGGAAAATTGGTCTCACTATGAACTGTATGACCATCCAGAAGCAGTCGGCATTGCAATGGACAAGGTTTCTGCATTCCTTGAAACACACTTAAAATAATCTAATAAGTTAGAAGCGTTTTGTAGAGTTGCAAAGCGCTTATTTTTAACAGCGTAAGATGTAGTTCGAAGCGAGTAGGTCGGTAAATCTTCGTGCGAATAACCTCATCTACAGGCTATTGACTAAATACCACTGCCAAATACTGTTTAAGACAATGTAGACTGAGACCTAATTAAAGGCGTTAGATAGGAAGGCAGTTTAATTCATGCGCAAATCAGATAAGAAGGTCGAGAATCTAATTAGAGAAGTGTTGACCGAAGTTTGTGAAGATACGCTAAAAGGCTACGATGGCTTTCTTTGGGTGACTCATACCGTCAAATTCTCTTCTTTTCCACAAAGTTTAGAAATAGTCTGCGTATTCGAAACGAAGCAAGATCGAGCTAACTTTTTTGAAGGAGAGGGCCGCCAGCATGTTTCCACAACTATTCAAAAGGCATTTAATAAGGCAGGAGTGCAACTAAAGAACGCCAGTAAGCAAATCAGTTACGATACAAAACAAAAGTGTTAGTGCGGGCAGCAATGGTCCGTAATAAAATGGTGCTTGGCTACCTTGCTATAAAAATGCAAAGGGCACTGGATGGGCAATGAAGCTTCAGCTCACTTAGATATACATCGGTGTAACTATGAGTTATGGAGTTATGGAGTTATGGAGTTATGGAGTTATGGATTGTGAATACGGTTGGTTTTCTAATGTTGCCTTAAGAGGCCATGATTAGTCGTTTACAATGAGTAAAGTACAAACTTCTGCATGGTGGATATCCGCAGAAAATTATTGAAAAGAAAGGCTCTAGCTGGAGCGGTCTATCATTTTCTTTGGGTTACCTCGACTATGAATAGCTTAATTGCTATGTTTCGCAAAATATATGGAGAATCTTCTGCTCGTTATCTTCAGATGCCGTGCAGAAGAATGTGTTTGCCGGCTGAGGGAAAAATGAAAACCAAAATAATAATGTCTTTTCTACTCGCTACATTATGTGTCAGTGTCAGCGCCAGTACGAATGAGCCGAAATACCATTCTGCGCTAACAGTCAAAACGGGATTCAGTGAAGACAGAGACAAGCCTGTGGAAGTCTATTATTGGTATCCCACAACGAACGAAAAAAACAACTTCTCGTTTGGTAGGGGGAACAT
>NZ_JAHGAP010000065.1:0-1199 GCF_030248655.1 Vibrio sp. D431a
GCGTTAGGTTTAGTGGTTAAGGTGGTATGCGGGAGCTTCAGTATTGCGTTGCTCACACCTTAACAGGGCGTTAGCCCTCAAAGGTCAAATATGGATATTTACCCAGAAATAGAGTTATCTAAACAGCAGCATAACTCAATTGAAGTCCTCAGAAATAAGTCGTTTCCTGAACATCAAGTAACTCGTTCTTACTATAAACAACTCCCGCATATGAGAGCTTTAAAGTACAGAGATGATCAACTGGTTGGTTACATGGGACTGGACTACAGAGTTGTCAGCGTCTGCGATGAAATTTATAAAGTATTGGGCGTTAGTGACTTCTGTGTTGAACAATCATCTCAAAGAAATGGTATTGGCACTGCTATGTTGTCCCAACTCAGCGAGTATGCCTCAAGCAAAGACGTCGACTTTATTATTTTAATCTCCGATTTAGATGCTTTTTATACGGCTAATGGTTATCTTCGTCTTAGTTCTTTAAGCTCTTGGTTGCGAATACATGAACATAAGAATTACGGCGTTGCAGTTGATCAAGTCGATGATTTGTATGTTAAACCGATTAGCGGTAAAACTTGGGCAGTTGGTCATATAGACTGGTTAGGCTATATGTACTAGTCGGGTATCGGGCTAACAAATTGTTCAAGAGGGATTCAGCACGCGTGGCATTTTTACTATGCGTTGGTTTTAGTGGTTAAGGCGGTATGCAGTAGCATCGGTGTTGCGTGCCTCACCCCTTAACAAGGCGTTATGTGCTAGGAGGAAAAATGGAATATTTTCAGTACTATGGAATCGATTGGATTGCAATGGTACTAACATTTCTTGCTATTTGGCAAATTGGAAATAAGAACAAAATTGGGTTCATTTTAATGATGTGCGGCAACACTAGTTGGGTAGCAGTTGGTTACCTTACTGGTAGTGTGGCAATGATAATTGCAAATATCATCTTTTTCTCAATGAATCTTAGAGCGATCATCAAATGGTCGGCACCAGAGAAAGAGCCTAAAGTAAGCGTTGCTGAGCAGTCATCTACAAGTTGAAAGTTCGCACATAACAAGGCGTTTAAGGCAGATTCCCAACGCTCGGCGTTTTGCATTCAAAGTTGGGTTAAGTGTTTACGGTGCAATGGTCTAGGTTAGGTGGTTAGCGTTGCTCACTACTTAACGCGGCGTTATGTTAATCGAAGTGTGTTGCAATTAATTGAA
>NZ_JAHGAP010000066.1:0-6327 GCF_030248655.1 Vibrio sp. D431a
TAGTTTTATTTTCACTTTTTTGAAAAGTGAAGACAAAATCGGACACTTGCTTATTAAAGCGAGTGATACCACTGCGGAGTGGTAGTTCAGTTGGTTAGAATACCGGCCTGTCACGCCGGGGGTCGCGGGTTCGAGTCCCGTCCACTCCGCCACTTATATTAAGCCTCAGTCGAAAGACTGGGGCTTTTTTCGTTTCTACTGCGACGTTTCCCTGAAGAGTGTTTATACACCTAACTAGACTATTTCACATAATCCCTACTAAGCGAACTCTGCGTAATTACACACTAGGCTTTAATTAATTATAGGCCGGTGATGCTGTGGAAAGGCAATATGACCTACAAACAAGCCTAAGTAATCTATGGTATTCAAAGGCGTTCAACGACTTGAATCTTGATGAGAAAGAAAAAACGAATTGGAAGATGAAAGATTGAAGGAGCTCTTCATTAGCGAGGTGATGATTTTCGACGCTGAACATTTGATGAGTCTCAGAAAAAATATATCGCCAAAGGGTAAGAAGCGCCAGAACAGAGAGGGGTAGCTTAGCTCGAGGCTGTAAGCTATGCGGAATACTCACAAACGTCAAAGCTCAAACCCATTAAGAGAGTCGCTCTAGATCTAAGTGGTTATGTGCTTATTCCAAATGGATTATATGAAAAAGCCAACTGCTAAAGCGGTTGGCTTAGTATAAAAATTTCGACGTACTTTAGAGCGAGAAATGATGTCTAAAGAATACGTTTTAAAACACCATCTGCCTTTAGGCGGGTAATTTTTCTGACCAGTCGCTGTACCTCTATAGGATAGTCTTCTACTTTCTCTAATTGCTTATAAGTACAGATAAGGTGAGTATGCTCAAGAATACGCGAAACTTCGTCTTCAAACTTCTCAGTGAGCTTCGCATAATTGTCTTGTATGAGTAGCCCATTTTCTAGGTCGAGTGACCAAGCACGTGGATTTAGGTTATTCCCAGTAAGTAGCATATAGCGTTTATCAACCCAAATACCCTTAAGGTGGAAGCTGTTATTGTCATGCTTCCATAGGTGAATTGACAATTTACGTGCGGCGATATTCGCTTCATTGGCTTTCGCAAAGCGACGCAAATTCACTTCGTAAAGATATGGAAGTCCGCCAATGGTTTTAAAGTCTTCCTCAGGTGCAATGTAAAAGTCATTGGCGGTTTTATCGCCCACAACAATAGTTACTTTCACACCACGCTTCATGGCTCGTTTCACTTCACGATGAAGTGCTTTAGGGAAGTTAAAGTAAGGCGTACAAATGAAAATTTCGTCTTGGGCTGCTGCCAATAACTTTACAATCTGTTGATTGAGCAGATTACGGCGTTTGCCTAGCCCAACTAACGGAGTGACTTTTACACTTTCTTCTGTTGCAGCTTGGTCTTCAAACTTATAGTTGGCTTGAGCAAGAGAAGCCCTCAGTTGGCGAATCGCCGACTTTATTTCTTTGGTTTCTGGCTTATCTTTTCCTGCAAGATCATTAACGGCAGGGTGAGCAATCATTTCTTCCTGAATGAATTGCACCATTGAATTCGCTAAAGATTCATGTCGAATCACATGGTAACGATCAAATCGATAACGTTCATGATAATGGAGATAAACGTTATTTAAGCTCGCCCCACTGTAGATAACAGTATCATCGACAATGAAGCCTTTTAAATGCAGTACCCCAAAAACTTCTCTGCCACGCACTGGTATGCCATAGACAGGGATTGGGTGCTGGTACTTACTGGCATATGCTTTGTAAAGCGCTGAATTACCCTCAGATGTCTCCGCACCAATCAGGCCACGCTGCGCTCGATGCCAGTCGACACAGATATTGATGTCCAACCCAGGATTGCGCTGTTTCGCTTCATAAAGCGCAGTGAGAATTTCACGTCCAGCTTCATCATCTTCCAGATATAGAGCGACTAGGTAAATTCGCGACGTTGCTTTGCTGATAGCATCTAAAAGACGGGTTCTGAATGATTCTGCTGAATACAGAACATCAAAGTCTTCCGGATTGACAGCGAGACTTGGCAACTGTTCGAATGGATTCCTACTTACTATCATATCGGTATGAGTACCTTAGTTTAGTGCAATATTGCGAACCTGCCATTTTATCAAAGATATGATTTACCTGGCTACAAAAGCACGCGTTTTGATGTCGTTGAAGAGATGAATTGCATTGGAATGAGATCTTTACCGCTATCTACGTAACGTTGAAATGCCATTTTTAGCGGGTGTGGTAGCTCAGAGCAATCAATTGTTGTGAATCCATGCTTGGAATAATAGGATTCGAGATGTGTAAACGCGAAGCAATAATCGCCATCAGTGAAAACATTGTTTTTACAATGAGTTAGTAGTTTTTTTCCAATCCCTGTTCCCCTAACTTTCGGAATGACCAACATTCCTGTCAACAGACGAACTTTATCTACACCTTTTAAACGTAGTAACGCAATGATTTCACCCTTATGGCTTGCTGTAATGATCAATTCATCCTTTTTGGCTCGACCCGCAGGGTAATACGCTTTGTATAGTTTCTTAATGAGGGGGAGCTTGATGGGATTTAACACTTCTATGATTAATGAGTCTGGTATTGTCACTGCGGTTAAAAGATAACTAATGTAGAATGTCGACAGTTTAAGAGAATCTTATCTGGTGTTGCAAACCTACTATGCAAATTAAAACAAATGCGAGCCTAAAGGCTTACCATACTTTTGGAATTGAACAATCGTGTTCCTATTTAGCTATCGTTGAGTCGCTCGAAGATGTTATTGAGCTATTTCAAAACCCAAGATTCACCCATTTACCGAAACTTTTTTTAGGTAAAGGAAGTAATGTTCTTTTTACAGAACATTTTGAGGGATTAGTGATTGTTAATCGAATCATGGGTAAAGAAGTCACGGAAACGGATGAGCACTACCTATTACATATTGCCGGTGGTGAAGATTGGCCTGAATTGGTTTCCTGGTGTGTGAATCAGGGGATCGGTGGGATCGAGAACTTAGCTTTGATTCCAGGTTGTGCTGGCTCGGCTCCTATTCAGAACATTGGTGCGTATGGCCTAGAGCTAAAAGACATCTGTGATTATGTAGATGTTCTTGACCTAACTACGTTTGAAAACAAAAGAATGCACGCCCAAGACTGTGAGTTTGCCTATAGGGATTCCATATTTAAACATGCGTTGCACGGAAAGTGCTTTATCACCGCATTAGGGCTTAAGTTGGCGAAGCAATGGCAGCCGATTAACCAGTACGGCCCTTTACAAAGTATCCCAGAAGAACAACTCAGCCCTGCTTCTATCTTCGAACGAGTATGCCAAGTGCGAAAGGCAAAACTACCAGATCCAACCAAGATAGGTAACGCAGGTAGTTTCTTTAAAAACCCAGTGATCACGCAAGATCACTATGATCGACTCACAAAAAAATACCCTAACGTAGTGGCCTACCCAGCTTCTGGAGGAATGAAAATTGCTGCTGGTTGGCTTATCGATCAGTGTGGATTAAAAGGGAAGTCTGTACACGGTGCGCAGGTCAACCCTATGCAAGCTTTGGTTTTGACCAACATGGATAATTGTAGTGCAGATGACATTGTCGCGCTTGCTTCTTTAGTGAAGCAGACAGTATGGGACAAATACCAAATCATACTTGAGCATGAAGTACGCTTTCTCAATCGTACCGGGGAGACCAATTTGGCTCAGATCGAGGCATCTAGATGAGAAAAGATCACTCTACGAAACTTCATATTCTAAAGTTATTAAGTGATGGAGAGTTTCATTCAGGAGAAGCGTTGGGCGACGATCTTAATGTTTCTAGAGCGGCAATCGCTAAGCACATTAAAGGTCTTAGTGAATGGGGTATTGATATTTATCGAGTGCAAGGGCGCGGTTACCAATTAGCCTCACCATTGCAGTTGTTAGACGAGACTCTCCTTACCACTAGCTCGGAGTCACTTGTTGAACTCGTCCCTGTGATTGACTCAACGAATCAATATTTGCTCGACAGAGTCGCGGATTCGGAAAAGGGCCGTGTTTGTATTGCTGAATATCAAGCACAAGGGCGTGGTCGCCGCGGTAGACAATGGGTCTCACCGTTTGGCTCTAACTTATATCTCTCTATGTATTGGCGACTGGATGCAGGAATGGCTGCGGCAATGGGCTTGAGCTTGGTGATTGGGATTGCCGCAGTGGAAGCTTTGGAAGAAGTAGGCATGCAAGGTGTTAAACTCAAGTGGCCGAATGACTTGTATTATCAAGATAAAAAACTGGCCGGAATCTTGGTTGAAATGTCGGGTCAGGCCGGTGGGGCTGCTCATCTAGTGATTGGGATGGGCCTGAATATTGGAATGCCTGACGACCAGCCTGAGATTGACCAGCCATGGACCACGTTGAACCAAGTAAATCAGAGTCTCAAGAACGATAGAAATGTTCTAGCAATGACACTTATCAAGCATTGGAATTCCGCACTTGTCGAATATGAAATGAAAGGGCTTACTGGCTTTATCGAACGTTGGAATCGGTTAGACAATTTCCTTAATCGTCAGGTCAAACTGCTTATTGGTCCTAGAGAGGTATATGGCGTCGTTCGAGGCATCGATCATCAAGGTGGAATATTAATCGAAACCTCCCAAGGACTCGAGACTTATATTGGTGGTGAAATCTCGTTGCGTAAAAGTGACTAATCTTCGATTACTTTCGCAACGAGACTTTATCAACCAAGTGGTTAACGCCTTTGTGTAGAATCAAGTGGGCTCTCTCACGAGTTGGAAGAATATTCAATTCTAAATTGAGCCCATTAATATCATGCCAAATTTGCTTCGCTTTTTTCTTTGCGTCATCGACAGAGAGTTGTGTGTAGTGGCTAAAATAAGAGCCTGGTTTCGTAAAGGCCCCTTGGCGAAACTTTAAAAAGCGTTCTACATACCAATGTTCAATGGTCTCTGTTTCTGCGTCGACATAAATTGAAAAATCTAAAAAGTCAGAGACGAAGACACGATGCGGGTCATGTGGATAGTCCATTCCACTTTGCAGAACGTTTAAACCTTCAATAATAAGAACATCCGGTCTATCCACTTTTCTTAGTTCATCAGTAATGTCATACGTGATGTGAGAGTAGATGGGTACTTCAAGATCGGGCTTTCCTGCCTTTACGTCAGACATGAACTCGACTAAACGCTTGATATCATAGGATTCAGGGAAGCCTTTACGATGCATGATACCGCGTTCTTCTAGTACTTTTTTCGGATATAGGAAGCCATCTGTTGTAACCAAGGAGACTTTGGGGTGATTCTCCCAACGAGAAAGCAATGCCGTTAGAATACGAGCAGTCGTACTTTTGCCTACAGCAACACTGCCAGCGATACCAATTACGAAAGGGGGAGCATGTTCCTCTGTATTTAAGAATTGTTGTAATACGGAATTGCGGCTTTGACGAGCTTGGACATACAGATTCAAAAGACGAGACAAAGGAAGGTAGATCTCTACCGCTTCCTCCATGGTTAGGTTTTCATTAATGCCCTGAAGCGCAGTCAAGTCGTCTTCAGAAAGTGTCATCGGTACAGAGTTTCTTAACTCGGCCCAATTTGCACGGTCAAATGACAAAAATGGACTCATGGGTCTCGTTTATCCTTGGTTTAATAGAAGCAAGAACATACATCAAGCGAACTTCAAAGCAAACGACAAAGGTCGAAGTTTACTTTAAAAAAGCCAAGTTTGTACGAATTTGCAGCAAACGAATCTAAAAAATCGAAATTTATGATTTTTTTTCAAATTACTATTGCAACCTAGAAAATCATTCAATAGAATGCGCACCACTTATGCCGACTTAGCTCAGTAGGTAGAGCAACTGACTTGTAATCAGTAGGTCACCAGTTCGATTCCGGTAGTCGGCACCATTCTTTCCTTTAGTAGTCTGAATGGCTTGAAAATTTGGAGGGGTTCCCGAGTGGCCAAAGGGAGCAGACTGTAAATCTGCCGGCACTGCCTTCGATGGTTCGAATCCGTCCCCCTCCACCATATTCTTTAGGAAATAGCTCTCAGAGTTACGTGTTGCGGGCATCGTATAATGGCTATTACCTCAGCCTTCCAAGCTGATGATGCGGGTTCGATTCCCGCTGCCCGCTCCACTCTAATTTGAGTGCTGATATAGCTCAGGTGGTAGAGCGCATCCTTGGTAAGGATGAGGTCGGCAGTTCGAATCTGCCTATCAGCACCAGCTCTCAAGTTTATTTCCTTTTGATATTAGATTTACCAATTATCTTTTTTTGGTTGCGTGGTCAATTTGGGCCACCTAAATCCGTACCTAGAGGGACCACTCATGTCTAAAGAAAAATTTGA
>NZ_JAHGAP010000067.1:0-4769 GCF_030248655.1 Vibrio sp. D431a
ATCTCTATCTCTATCTCTATTGATTGTATGAAGTGTCTGGCTGAGTTATGTGGCGAGAATGATTTTGATGCTTTCTTGCAGGCGAGATGAATATTGATGTGGGTCAAAAAGCGCGATCAGGGAGAGATTTATGGAATCAACACTTCAGGGAATTAACCCTTCGGGATGGGGAAGTTGATAGAGGTTGATAACTTTTATCGCGATGACCAACGAGTTGATGAGAGTTTATCTATCGGTAGAAGGTTTGATGTTTTTCTTATAACTAAATGAATAATATGGTTTTATATTTTTGTGTTTATCATGTTTATCTCAACTTGATGTTGATGAACTAATCATTTTATTGATAACACCAAGTTTATTTTTTTCCCGATTTTTGGGCGTAGTCTTCACTTCGAAATTTAGCGAGGTCGAGCAGGTTCTTCCTCATAGCATCTCGCTAATAACCATTCAGTTTGAGTCATGTTGACTCGAGTAGAATAGATTTGGAGATGTTATGTCATCGAATGCGAAAAAAATCGGCCTTATTGCCTGTACGGGTGTCGTAGCCGGTAACATGATGGGTAGTGGTATTGCACTATTACCTTCTAGTCTTGCCTCTGTAGGCTCTGTTTCAATCTTCAGTTGGCTGATCTGTTTGGTCGGAGCACTGAGTCTGGCGTTCGTTTACGCTCGTCTGGCAACCAAAAACCCACAAGAAGGTGGTCCTATCGCTTATGCTGGCGAAGTGTCTCCGGTATTTGGTTTCCAAACGGGCGTTCTTTATTACCACGCGAACTGGATTGGTAACCTGGCTATTGCCATTACAGGTGTTTCTTACCTTTCAGTATTCTTCCCTGTGCTTAATAACCCAATCCCAGCAGGTATTGCGACGATTGCATCGGTATGGATCTTCACTTTCGTCAACCTACTTGGTGGTAGCTGGGTAAGCCGTCTATGTACGCTTGGTCTAGTTCTTATCCTTATCCCAGTTGTTGGTACAGCTGCATTTGGTTGGACGCACTTCGATACTGCGCTTTACAGCCAAAACTGGAACGTATCAGCAGGCACTGACAGCCACGCGGTAGTAACAGCGGTTCTTATCTGTCTATGGTCATTCGTAGGTGTGGAATCAGCAGCGGTATCGACTGGTATGGTAGAAAACCCTAAACGTACTGTACCCCTAGCAACTATGTTGGGTACTGGTATCGCAGGTGTGATTTACATCCTATCAACTCAAATGATCAGCGGTATGTTCCCAGCGTCAGAAGTTGCGGCATCAGGTGCGCCATTTGCACTAGCAACCACTGAGCTATTCGGTAGCTGGACAGCACCATTCGTATCAGCATTCACAGCGCTAGCATGTTTCACTTCGCTAGGTTCTTGGATGATGCTAGTAGGTGAAGCAGGTAAACGCGCAGCAAACGACGGCAACTTCCCTAAAATCTACGGCGAAACTGACAAAAACGGTGTGCCTAAGAAAGGTCTAATCCTTGCGTCAATCAAGATGACTGCACTGATGGTTGTACTGATGTTCTTCAGCTCTAAAACAGCACACGCATCAGACTTGTTCAACCAGCTAACAACTGACGCAGTTCTACTAACTATGCTGCCTTACTTCTACTCAAGCATTAACTTGATTCGCTTCGAAGGTATGACAACACGCAACGGCTTCGTAATGCTGTTCTCTGGTGTGGCTTGTCTGTTCTGCTTCATCGCACTAGCAGGTGCAGAGGGCGGTACGCTAACAGCAACCTTCATCGTGTCTCTAGTTATCTTGATGTTCTACAGCAAAAAAGCAGGTCTTGCTCAGTACGTGAAAATGCACGCTGACGACATGCCTGCCCAAGCAAGCAACTAATCCCCAAAACGCTGGCACTACGGTGCCAGCCCATAAAACCCAAATTCACGCGGCGCTCACCTTACTCATTGCCTGTAAATGGCAAAGAGCGCCCTCATTCGCCTTGGAGATGTCCAAATGAATATATTCGCTATCTTGAACCACATGGGTGTGTTCTTTAAAGAAGAGCCAGTTCGTCAACTTCACGCTGCTCTTGAGAAAGCGGGCTACGAAGTGGTTTACCCAGTAGATGATAAAGACTTGATCAAAATGATTGAGATGAACCCACGCATTTGCGGTGTACTGTTCGACTGGGATAAATACTCACTAGAGCTATGTGAACGTATCAGCCAAATCAACGAAAAACTGCCTGTTCACGCATTTGCTAACGAACAGTCTACTCTAGACATTTCACTAACAGACCTACGTCTAAACGTGAGCTTCTTCGAGTACGCTTTAGGTATGGCTGACGACATCGCTATCAAAATCAACCAAGCGACTGAGGCATACAAAGATGCCATCATGCCTCCATTCACTAAAGCGCTATTCAAATACGTAGAAGAAGGTAAATACACCTTCTGTACTCCAGGTCACATGGGCGGTACTGCATTCCAGAAAAGCCCTGCTGGTAGCATCTTCTACGATTTTTACGGTCCAAACACATTTAAAGCGGACGTATCAATCTCAATGCCTGAGCTAGGTTCTCTACTAGACCACTCAGGTCCACATAAAGATGCAGAAGAATACATCGCACGTACATTCAATGCAGACAGCTCGTACATCGTAACTAACGGTACGTCTACATCGAACAAAATCGTTGGTATGTACTCAGCGCCTGCAGGCAGCACAGTACTGATTGACCGTAACTGTCACAAGTCTCTGACTCACCTAATGATGATGAGCGACGTGACACCAATCTACTTCCGCCCAACTCGTAACGCATACGGCATCCTTGGTGGTATCCCACAAAGCGAATTCAGCCGCGATGTAATCGCAGAGAAAGTGGCGAAAACACCAGGTGCAACAGCACCAACTTACGCAGTAGTGACTAACTCAACTTACGATGGCTTGTTGTACAACACACAATTCATCAAAGAGTCGCTAGATTGTAAACACATCCACTTCGACAGTGCTTGGGTGCCTTACACTAACTTCAACCCAATTTACGAAGGTAAATGTGGTATGAGTGGTGAAGCGATGCCAGGCAAAGTGTTCTACGAAACACAATCAACACACAAACTGTTGGCTGCGTTCTCGCAAGCTTCAATGATTCACGTGAAAGGTGACTTTGATAAAGAATCTTTCAACGAAGCATTCATGATGCACACTTCAACTTCACCTCAGTACGGCATTGTTGCTTCTACTGAAACTGCAGCGGCAATGATGCGCGGCAACACTGGTAAGAAGTTGATGCAAGACTCTATCGATCGCGCAATCCGCTTCCGTAAAGAGATCAAACGTCTAGAAGCAGAAAGCGACAGCTGGTTCTTCGATGTATGGCAACCAGAAAACATCGATACCACAGAATGTTGGAAACTAGACCCTAGCGACACATGGCACGGCTTCAAGAACATGGATGACAACCACATGTATCTTGATCCAATCAAAGTAACACTACTGACTCCGGGGATGAATAAAGAAGGCGAACTAGAAGAATCAGGTATTCCTGCTTCGCTGGTGGCTAAATTCCTAGACGAGCGCGGCATCGTGGTAGAGAAAACAGGTCCATACAACTTGTTGTTCCTATTCTCAATCGGTATCGACAAATCAAAAGCAATGCAATTGCTACGCGGTCTAACTGAATTTAAACGTGGCTACGACTTGAACCTAACCATCAAGAGCTTCCTACCTTCGCTATACAACGAAGACCCAAGCTTCTATGAAGGCATGCGCGTTCAAGAACTAGCACAAGCAATTCATGACCTAACTAAGAAATACAACCTACCAGAGCTAATGTACAAAGCGTTCGATGTTCTTCCAGAAATGAAAGTAACACCACACGCAGCATGGCAAGAAGAGCTTCGCGGTAACGTAGAAGAAATCAAACTGGAAGAAATGGTTGGCCGCGTAAGTGCGAACATGATCCTTCCTTACCCTCCAGGTGTGCCACTAGTACTTCCTGGTGAAATGGTGACTCAAGAGTCTCGCCCTGTGCTGGACTTCCTAGAGATGCTTTGTGAGATCGGTGCGCATTACCCAGGTTTCGAAACCGACATCCACGGTCTATACCAACAAAAAGATGGTAGCTACACCGTAAAAGTATTGAAGAACTAAGTTCCTCTCGAAGATGACGCTATTGGGAATGCAAGCATGCTCCACTCTTACGAGCTCAATGCGTCATCGAACAATAACGGCATTTAGATATACCCCTAACTATTCTGTCGTAAAGAGAAGGGCAAGGATGCTCTGATCTTTTCTTCTATATAGAAGAATAACTTTTCCAAGACTTCACCTGAAGTACCCCAAATAAAAAGCAAAGACCAAAAGAGCAGTTCGTCATCGTTCTGCTCTTTTTTTTCATCTTTATATAGGCAGAAAGAGAAAAAAGAACCAAGAGAGATAAGATCAGTAACCGAAATCACAAAGAAATAGGCGATCTTTTAATGCAGAAGTCAGGTGTTTCATCATGAAAAGATCCTCTGCAACCCGAAATATTAGACAAGATCGTTGAGTATCTATGCAGAATGCTTGTTATTTGTTCGGTTGAAAGTTTTTTTGCAAAAAACGCTTGTGCTAATTTCTCAACCCCCTATACTGCGCATCCACCGACACGGAGTGAGACGAAAGTCACACAGCGAGTCGGGAAGAGAGAAAAAAGAATTTGAAAAAAATGCTTGACTCTCTCACGGTGTGAAGTAAGATACGCACCCCTAACGACGAGCAACTAAGTTGCTGAAAATGTTAGAAAAGCTCTTTAAAAATAAGAACCTATCAATCTGTGTGGGCACTCGTT
>NZ_JAHGAP010000068.1:0-1174 GCF_030248655.1 Vibrio sp. D431a
CCCTCTTGAGCAGTTTGTTATGTAGCACTACTCAACAGTATGCGCCGTGCACTCAACGCCTTTGGAACGAACTATATACTCGTTTACATACTCTACACCACCATTCTCTAGCGCTAGCTGTAAATGATAAAGCCCCTTGCACTTATCTGTCTTTTCATACACTCGACTGAGCGTGTAATGAGGTAAAACAAGCGAAGCTTTTGTGTAACTGAGCCGTCGTTTCAAGAGGCTTATTACCTGTGCTCGGTCATAGTTACCCTCACCGTATAGGAAATAAGCATAATTTCCGATGGTGATCGGATCATTTAATGCCTCACCTGTTTTATACCATTTAAGCAAAGCATTTCTTGAGTTAGGTAACGTTGAAAAATAGTGGGATACAAGCTGTCTTACTGCGTAAATGTTTCCACATTCACCAGCATTTGTTAGGTGTTTAATGGCTAAATCCAAATCAGGTTCAAACACAATTCCACGAAAGTAGAACATACCCTTAATGTAATTAGCTTCACAGCTATCTTCTTTTTCAAGCCTCTCTAAGTTGTCATGCAGTTCATAGGCAGTCGTGTTGAGTACCTCACTAAAAATCTCGGATGTTAACTGACTTGAGTTACTTGCAAAGCTAGTTGTGATTAACGTAAGAAGAACAATAATATGTCTAACCATCAAATCTTCCTTAATATCCGAGTGCTGGTGTTACATAACGCCCAATTAAGGTGTGAAGCACGTAATGACCAAGCCGCTGCATGGCACTTCAACACCAAAAACCAACGCATGCCAAAAATGCCACGCGTGCTGAATCACTCTTAAATTGTTTGTTATACGTGATTGCCCTTCCATGGCTATGGTGCCTAAATCGACATCAAAATCATATTAAAGAACAGCGGTAAACAAATCGCTAAATTAGCCATATCAGTGCTTGATATACTTTTCAATTTTGTTACGACCAAGACCATAACCCAGACCGTAACAGCAGCAAGAAATAAATCATTATCTAAGTCACTGTAATAATCAAACTTATCAAGTGAAGATAAAAGATCAGCCTCTTTCGTTTCCACCGCGTTTCTAAGCACATCATTCGCAATTGAACGATAATATTTCGAGAAACTCAGGAGAGTCAATTGAACCAGTGTGGCTACTATTAAAAATATCTTCATACTCTCATTACGTATAACGC
>NZ_JAHGAP010000069.1:0-3704 GCF_030248655.1 Vibrio sp. D431a
AACAAACTGTTCAAGAGGGATTCGCAACGCGTGGCATTTTCACTATGCGTTGGTTTTAGTGTTTATGGTGGTATGCGGCAGCATCGGTATTGCGTTACTCACCCCTTAACATGGCGTTAGGGCTCCCCGTAGATTTTGAGCTATATATTAATGCTGTACTTAAAAGGACAAGCATTATGTTTAATAGATTATGGTCAGTACCTTTTGTTCTACTTTCTGCAAATTTGTATGCAGACACGGAAGGAAAAATAAGAGCAGTAATCAACCCTGATGGCACTATCGACTATGTATACGAGTCTCTAGAAACCCCAACTCAAATTGCAAGTAGTAAAGTACTAAGCTCAAAAGACATAGCTGATTACGCTGGCTTGAGCGGTAACCAGCTTACGTCCTATGAGATTATTGGGGGGAGTAACGAAACCTTGGGTTTTTATATAGGTGCTTCAAAAGAAGATGCAGAGCCAGTCTCTTTAGCTCTATCTGAAGGACTCAAAGTAAAGTCTATTCCTTTTGATGCCATTCGTTCGAACTCAGCAGACTTCTATAAATTTAACACGGATACTGGTGCTTTAGACGGCGTTTTTCTACCATCAGAACCATCTCAAAAGAACATAGAGATTAGCCAGCTTATGCCAATAAACTGGAGCGCAACTAAATTGACAGGTTTTACACATGACAAGCCCGTCAAATCCTATAAACCTGTTCAAAAAGATGATTTCATAGCTTCTGTACGAGAATCGATGCTAGATCAAGCAATAGAATTAGCTTGTAAATCTCGTGTGATTCCAAAGGATATTTCAGTGAGTGCAAGTATTGGTGCATCGATAGCGTTTATAGTCGGTGGTGAGGGTAACATTGCATTTCAAGCGACATGGGAAACTGAGCAACTTTGTAAATTAAAGCCCTAACAAACTGTTTAAGAGTGATTCGCAACGCGTAGCATTTTTACTATGCGTTGCGTTTAGTGTTTAAGGTGGTATGCGGTAGCTTCGGTATTGCGTTGCTCACACCTTAACAGGGCGTTAAAAGTAAAATTATAGGTTCTTCGAATAATGTCAGATAAATTAGAACAGTGCTTACTAGATTATTATGACTATCATCATTCCATACTGCTACCTACGCTCTATGAAATTGATGAAAAAGTGTCTAGTAATACCCTTAAGTTACACCAAGCAATTGGCTTTAATATGGTGATTGCTCATGCTCTTGATTACATGCTCGCAATACAAAAAGAGCGTACTGATGAGCAAGTGAGTCGAAAATCGATTATGCAAAAGCTTGATATTGGCTATCACATTGAAGGTGGCAGGTTTACCAATAACAAGTTTCAGCTAATTGATGCAGTAAACAATTCCATGAAACATATCACTCTTGCTCCAAATCGATACAAAAAACTTATAGATGAATATGGCCATATGAGTTTTCGACTCTTGGTTGAAGATGCTGGTGTGGTTTATATGAAAACTGAACGTTATCAGTTTGATTATGGTCGTATTGTACTACGAAGTATTTCAAAAATTCTTGGATTCTCATACGAAGAGCCAGACATTATTTTGAGTACGATTGATGGCGAAGATGGCTATATAGATGCTTATGATCCTTACTTGGATTCTTCAGACCCTTCAACTGCAATTGATCGAATGATTGAGTATTGTAACCCGACTTGCTTTGATTGTGATGAAGGTGAAAGTGAGTGTACCTGTGAAGAGTTTAGGTATGGTGATGTTTCGGGGGAATTCAGTCCAGATATTGATCATGAATTTGACGTAGAATCAACAATGGCTGAAATAGGATCAAGCTGGAAATAGCCACACTCTAGGTCTAGTGTGTTTTACTTTTAACAAAGCATTTAAGAGTGATTCGCAACGCTTGGCAGTTTCGCTTCGCTCAAGTATAGCCAAGCGCCGCTCACACCTTAATGCGGCGTTAACTGGCTTCACATACTGCATATTCAACTTGATCATTATTACCTTATTGTGTATCTTGTTCGGTAAGTTCCCAATGGGAACAACGGTGTCGCCTTCTACTTGCTTTCGGGGAAGTTTTCAGCAGTGTAACCCACTTCTGACGGGGGCGAAGGGTCAAATTTTCGTCAACCAAATGGTAACTTACTTTTACTTGGGTTGACACCGTGGAAGAGCCTGAGCTTTGCTCAGGCTTTTTTGTATTAGGTTGGTTATGAGTTTAGAAAAGCAAATTGCACACGTTCTCAAAGAAGAATCGGAAAAACTAATTACAAGGTACCACGAATACCATAATAGACTTCATCTAGAGCATAAGCGCAATATTACCCGTTTGGGGCACACAGCACCCAAAAAGGAAGTTCATACGCCTAATTACTGGAAGATTGATAAAAAGTTCAATCCTTTCTATGTTCGGAAAAAGCACAAGAGTATAGCCAAATCGATAGCTAAAAGGATTGAAAGCCGAACTTACCTACCAAACGAACCATATATTAAGACTGTTCCTAAGTCCGATGGTGGTGAAAGAAAGGTGTCAATTTTTCAAATCCCCGACGCTGCTATTTCGAAGCTATTTTTTAATCGACTATTAGCTAAGAACAAGCATAGATTCAGTTCATTCTCTTATGCATACCGTAATGACCGGAATGTACATTTTGCTATTCAAGATATTGCTGTAGATCTACAGCGAAACGAGCGTACTTTTGTTGCAGAGTTCGACTTTTCAGATTTCTTCGGTTCAATTTCACATTCATATCTGAATGCCCAGTTTAATGAAAACGGCTTTTTCATTAGCCCTGAAGAAAAATATATCATTAAGGCGTTCCTAAATAATCGTGATAAAGGTATTCCTCAAGGTACCTCTATCAGTTTGTTCTTGGCTAATTTAACGTGTTGGAAATTTGATACATCTTTAGAGAAAGAAGGTGTGAAATTTTCTAGGTATGCAGATGACACAATAGTTTGGACCCCAGATTACAGTAAAGTATGTAACTCATTTGGGCTCATTAACCAGTTTTCTGATGAAGCTGGTGTAAAAATTAATGCTGCAAAATCTGATGGTATATCACTTTTAACGAAAAAAGGCTTTCCTTCAGAAATTAAACCTAAATACTCTCTTGATTTCCTTGGATACACTCTGTCAGTTGATAAAGTGTCTATTAAGGATAAGTCTGTTAAAAAAATTAAAAAACAGCTTTCTTATATCCTTTATCGAAACCTGATACAGCCATTGAAGCAATCTTCGCTTGCAGGGCAACATTATCCCTCTACAGGTGATGTCTACTTCTTAACAGCAATGATGCAAGTTCGTCGCTATATGTATGGTGGGTTGAGTAAAAAACAGATAAAGGACTACTTATCTGGGCGTACTAAACGGATTTATTTCAAAGGTGTTATGAGCTTTTATCCCCTCGTTAATGATTATGAGCAACTAGAGGCTCTAGACGGGTGGCTTTTATCTGTTATACATCGAGTGCTTAAAAAACGTGAGCGTATGCTGAGAGCTCACAGGCTAAATAGAGGGCATATTTTTCCTTTTGGTCTTAGTAAGGCTCAGTTACTTGCAACTTGCTCAACAACAAAAGTTCATGGAAAGCATCTACTCGAAATACCAAGCTTTCTATTAATCAGCAAAGCTTTGAGTAAAGGGCTTCTTGAAAGTGGTATAGAAAGGGTAATGAACCCAGACTCACTAAACTATGATTACCGGTAGAAAAGCCAGTTAACAAACTGTTTAAGAGT
>NZ_JAHGAP010000007.1:0-108936 GCF_030248655.1 Vibrio sp. D431a
ATACAACACAGGCTCCGGTTGGGTTGCAGTGCCAAACGATGGCGTAGTAACGGTGCCAGCAGGGCAAACTGAGTTTGATGTGCGTATTGCTTCCATTGATGACGCGGTGTACGAAGGCCCAGAAGATTTCAGCGTGACGGTGACTGGCATTGGGGCGGTGCAAGGTAGCGATACCGGTACGGCAACGATAGTGGATGACGGCACGGGTCCGGGTCCCGATCCGGATGATGACCGTCCAAGCGTGACTATTTCAGACGCTGGCACCATCAATGAGGGGGATACAGCCAACTTCAAAGTGACGTTGTCGAACGCCTCTGAGTCCACTGTTCAAGTCGAGCTAGGCCTGAACTTAGGTGACACCGAAGTTGGAGACTTAGGCACCTTAGAATACAACACAGGCTCCGGTTGGGTTGCAGTGCCAAACGATGGCGTGGTAACGGTGCCAGCAGGGCAAACTGAGTTTGATGTGCGCATCGCTGCCATTGATGATGCTGTTTATGAAGGCCCTGAAGATTTCAGTGTGACGGTGACTGGCATTGGCGCAGTGCAAGGCAGCGATACGGGGACGGCAACGATAGTGGATGACGGCAGTGGCCCGGGTCCCGATCCGGATGATGACCGTCCAAGCGTGACTATTTCAGATGCTGGCACCATTAATGAGGGTGAGACAGCCAACTTCAAAGTGACGCTATCGAATGCCTCCGAGTCTACAGTTCAAATCGAGCTAGGCCTCAACTTGGGTGACACCGAAGTTGGAGATTTGGGCACCCTAGAATACAACACGGGAAGTGGTTGGGTGACAGTGCCAAACGATGGTGTAGTAACGGTGCCAGCGGGGCAAACTGAGTTTGATGTGCGTATTGCTTCCATTGATGACGCTGTTTATGAAGGCCCTGAAGACTTCAGCGTGACAGTAACCGGCATTGGTGCAGTGCAAGGCAGCGATACCGGTACGGCAACGATTATTGATAATGATGCTCCTCCTTCTATTTCAAATGTTGTGAATGCAGTTGTTTCGGAAGAAGGTTTAGCTAATGGTATCCCTGATAATACAGGAGCACCTTCAGACACCACTAACTCCGCAAGTTTCTCAGGAACATTCACAGTTGCCGATCCAGACACGGCGAATGTTTCAGTGGTATTGGCAGGCCCTAACAACCTAACATCAGGAGGGGAGCCTATATCGTGGACGTGGGACAACAGTACTCAAACGCTGACTGCGAAAACTGCTCACCTGAGCGTTGTTGCTACTGTTGTGCTGAGCGAGCCTTCAGCTTCAGGTCAAGGCTCTTGGGACTATACTATTACTCTGTTTGAGCCACTTGATCATCCTGTTAATGATGTGGAAGACATCATCAACTTTGATTTACAGATTTCTGTAAGTGATGGACAAACAACAACATCTCAAAGCTTAAATGTGGCCGTTGAAGATGATTGCCCATACGTGCCTGTTGTTGTTCAACCCGTCGATGTGTCGCTTACTGGTGCACCTAACGTTCTGACAGGGCGCATAGATTTTGCAGGAAGTGAGGCAGATGCAACCAGTCGAACATTTGGGGACGTTGTTGTGACTGCAAACGGTTTTGTGTCTGACGAATCTGTGATGCTGGGAACAGCTGAAATCAATCAATCATCAGAAGGGATTGGCGTTAAAAGTTCTGGTAACAACGGCTTCCAATTAGAAAACGAAGTCGATTATCGATTCGCGGGTAATGAGGGTGTATCAGAGCAGTTAATCATAGACTTAGGCAATAAAGTTGCTTACGGAGCAGAAATAGAATTTGAGAAAATGTTTGGTGGTGAACTTGAGAAAGGAATCGCATCTTTTTATAGAGATGGTGTATTAATTGCTCAGCAATCGTTCAGCTCTGACGCAAGCAGTGGTGATTACGCGGCAAATTTCAATGTTCAACAGGGAGGCTTTGATAAAATCATCCTCGAGGCGACCAGTAATGGCAATGGCCCGGATACTGAAGACAACAGTGACTTTACCGTTAAATCAATAACCTTTACAGGTGCGTACTCTGGCGTGCCAATTGCTAGTGCGGATGGGAACCTCGGTGCTGTATATGGAGCTGATGGCCCTGGTTCTATAGTCTTAAATGGAGGTGAGGCTGGTTTAGAGACTCTAGATGGTAAAGACGTGTTGATATACGTCGATCCACAAAACTCTAATAGACTGATTGCAGAGGCTGATGGAGAGCTTGCATTCGAAGTTCAACTTACACCTAGCACTGGAAAGTGGGAGTTCTTCCAATACTTGCCTTTGACCTCACCTTATGGCGATGGGGATATCGATTTTAACTACACTATTACTGATAATGATGGCGACAGTAAAACGGGGTACTTTTCTGTCAACCCTTACGCCCCACCAATTGTAGAAGGTGTAACACTAAACGTTTCTGAGGAAGGCTTAAGCAACGCCATTGCTGATGACTCTGCTCTAAACGGCTTTGATGACACAACTGACTCGAGTACTGATGTAGAACAATTGACGCTGGGTCAAACCGTTGATTCTGTTACGCTCAGTGAACCATCTACAGCTCTTACTAGTAACGGTATCTCTGTAACGTGGACGTTATCAAATAACGACCAAATGCTTATCGGTTCAGCGAACGGTGAAGAGGTTATCAAAATATCAGTCAATGATACTGGAGTGGTATCTACGGAGCTTCTTGGTCCGATTGATCACTCCAACCCATCTGGAGAAGACACCTTAAATATTGAGGTGCCTGTGCTTGTCTCGAATGCTCGTGGTCTTACTAACTCCACAACGGTCAACGTTATTGTGGAAGATGACTCACCAGATTCTGCATCTATTATTCACGATGTAGTTGCAGAAACTAAAGAAAGTGCCAACGTTCAGCTCATAATGGATGTCTCGGGTTCTATGCGAACGGATAATCGCTTGCAGATAATGAAAGATTCGGCAACTCAGTTATTGAATCAATATGAGTCTATCGGTCAAACGCGAGTTCAAATTATTACTTATAGCAGTACAGCATCCACTTACGCTATAGGTGCTGCGACGTGGCTGACGGTCGAGGAGGCCAAAGCGTATATTGAGACGCTAACTGCGGGTGGCGCGACTAACTATAACAACGCGCTAAATGAAGCAAAACAGTCATGGGATGATGTAGGTAAGTTAACCAGTGCGTCGAATGTTAGTTACTTCTTGTCAGATGGTCAGCCAAACCCTGCGTCATCATTTATAAACGACGCTCGCGAGCAGAGTTGGATTGATCACCTAACCGATCCTGATAATCAGATAACAGCCCTAGCGTATGGTATGGGCGTTAATCTTATGCCGGAGCAATTAGATCGCGTAGCATATGATGGCTTTTTGAATCAAGACCTTGATGGTGTTGTGGTTCCTGACGTAACTCAATTACCTCCGGTTATGTTGCAGTCAGTGATTCAACCTGTTGGGGGGAACTTGATGTATACCACTTCTCCAGATACAGGTATTGGTGCAGATGGTGGTTATATTAGCGAAATAGAACATGACGGTGTCACTTATTCGTTTGATGGTTCAGACCTAATAGTAACTGACAATAACGATGGTATTTCGCATGCATTTGACGACACAACGATGCAGCTTACTATCTATATCGACAGCAAACATACTCTGGAAATCGACTTAAACGACGGTGCGTATGCATTTTATGGTGCGGTGGGTGATACTGTTGAAACGTTAGACTTCGATTATGTATTGACGGATAACGATGGTGATCAAAGTGAGAACACCCTGCAATTCGTTATTGATGAAAACGGAGGAGTAAATGCTTCAAGTAATGGCTCTGCAAATATTATTGAAGCTGAAGTGGACGTAAGTCATGACATCTTGATCGGTAATGATAACGAGGCAGATGTCTTTAAATGGGTCAACGACTCCTTGGATACAGGAACAGATCTAATTAGAGGTTTTGAGAGAGATTTGGACACCTTAGATCTGAGTGAAGTCGTTGAAGATGCAGGGCACAATACGATAGAAGAACTTCTCAATAGTATTGACTTGAACATTGATGGCGATGACTTATCTCTAGAAATAACCCATAACGATGGAAACTCAATTCAAACTATCGTAATAGAAAACGGGGCGACAGAGTTTAGTGATTTAATCGTGGGAAATGCGGACTTTGAGAGAGATGTGTTATCCGCACTAACTAAGGTTAACTTAGAGCCATAATGAAAAAGGGCCAGTAGGCCCTTTTCTTCTGCTTTGTCTTACTTATTCGTAGCCTAAAGCACTTTACATGCAAAACCTTTTAAGTAGAAACCTTCTGGATATGCGGTATCGGTTGGGTGGTCAGCGGCTTGTTCAAAACGCTCCACAAACTTTACTTGGCGGTTAGCATCTACGGCTGCATCAGCGATGATTTTCTGGAACAGAACTTGATCCATCAAGCCAGAGCACGAGTAGGTTAGTAGCGTGCCGCCCGGTTTTAGAATTTGCATTGCTAGCATGTTGATGTCTTTGTAACCACGACATGCGCCGTTTAGTTGTGCTTTGCTCTCTGCGAACTTCGGTGGGTCCATGATCACAACATCGAACTGAGTTCCTTGATCACGATACTCACGAAGCAGCTTAAACACGTCTGCATTTAGGAACACGGCACGCTTCTTCGAAATATCAAACTCGTTTAGCTCTGCGTTGAATTTTGCGGTATCTAAAGCAGGTTGCGACACGTCAGCGTTAATCACACGCTTTGCATCACCTTTTAGAGCGTAAAGTCCGAAGCCACCTGTGTAAGAGAAGCAGTTAAGAACTTCTTTGCCTTTCATATATTTCATCGCTTGCTGGCGACTATCACGTTGATCTAGGTAGAAACCTGTTTTGTGTCCGCCAACGATATCTACACTAATCTTTACGCCATTTTCTTCGATGACGACTGATTTAGGTGGCTCTTCGCCGTGCAAGACGCCCGTGCTCTCTTTTAAACCTTCTTTTTTACGAACGGCCACGTCAGAGCGCTCGTACACATTACAATCAGGGAAGCACTCAATCAGAGCGTCAACAATAGCCTGCTTATTGTGTTCTGCGCCAGCACTGAGAAGTTGGCACACAAAGAAATTTTGGTAACGGTCGATCGTAACGCCAGGTAAGCCGTCAGACTCTGCTGCGATAAGGCGATAACCCGTAAGGCCATCACGTTTGATAATGTCTTCACGAAGAAGTTGTGCGTCTTTAAGTCGTTTAACGAAAAACGCGGTGTCGATTTCTTCTTTATCAAAACTCCAAATACGAGCACGAATTTGTGAAGCTGGCGAATATGCCGCCTTAGCTAGCCATTTACCGTCGTGAGTGAATACATCAACCGTTTCGCCAAGAGCAGGTTCGCCCTCAACTTTGTTGATGCCTCGAGAGAAGATCCAAGGGTGCTTGCGCTTGACCGATTTCTCACGACCTTTAACCAAATAGATAGCAGCTGTCATTTCATTAGCTCTTGTTGAATTTTGAAAGGGGCGTATTGTCCGGGATGTAAATGGTAAAAGCAATATCCCTCGGCAATCCAGTACATTGTAGTGACTTTTAAATACAAAAAAGGTCACTAAAGTGACCCTTTTATTGAATTTGCTGTAATAGATTCCGTTGCTATGCTTTAAGTCCAGTAAGTAGTGCTTCCATTGTGTCGCTTTGCTTACGCAGTTGATCAACGTTTTGTGAAGTCGTGCTTATCATATTGCACACGTTATCTGCTTGAACTCGAATTTCTTCAACGCTTGAGGCGATATTGTCCGCGACTACACCTTGCTCTTCAGCTGCTGTTGCAATTTGAATGCTACTGTCGGAGATAGTTTGATTTTTATCTGCCAAAGAGCCGATTTCGTGATTCACTTCCGTCATGAGGTTTTGTCCCTCATTTGCGTTATTAACTGTCACTTCCATCAGCTTAGTAAGTGACTGACTGTTACGCTGTAACGATTCAATCATCGTTTGGATTTCCACTGTCGCTTGCTGAGTGCGTCCCGCAAGAGCGCGAACCTCATCCGCAACGACCGCAAATCCACGACCTTGTTCTCCAGCACGTGCAGCTTCAATAGCCGCGTTCAGAGCAAGTAGGTTGGTTTGCTCGGAGATCCCATTGATGGTTGTCACGACTTCATCAATTTGTGCGGCATTGGCATCTAACTCGGCAACGGCTTGAGACGCAGATTGAATCTCATTAGAAAGGTTCGAAATCGAGTGAAGCGTATTCTCAACTTTCACTTGTCCAGACTGAGCCACGTTTCGCGCATCATCGGTTTGCGTGCTTGAATCGTGAGCTAGTGTCGCGACTTCTCGAATCGTTGATGCCATCTGTTCAGTTGCACTCGCAAGAGAGTTGAGGTGTTCCTGCTGAGTCGCTGAAATATCTGAACTGTGATGAATCGATTGATTCAGGTCTGAGCTAATTTGTTGCATTAACGCCACAGACTCTTGAATCGACAGCACCATTTGTTGCTCTCGTTCTGCAACTTTGTCTATCGTAATAGCAATTTCACTAAACTCGTCGCGAACAGGGAAGAAGTTCATTCTCGCAGTTAAGTCGCCACCAGCAAGGGTGTTTAATGCTTTGTTCATCGTGAACATCGCGCCGCCAATAAACGTCATGATGTAGTAAACGCCAAGAGCGAGAATAAACAAGCTCACACAGATGATGCTCACTTGAGTCGTTGATAGGGCAGTCCATAAAGAAAGTTCATGGTTTGCAACCAAGCTGTACGCACCATTTAAAACTGACACGGATTGCGGCCCTGAGCCAATAGAAACGGTTTCTGAACCCGCTATGAGGCTTGCTACTTGAGATTGAGAAAGATTGCCTGCCTCTATCAGACCTTTCATAAGCATGAGCTCTTCTTGGTACATACTTGAGATCAGTGTATTAGCCGCGCTATTAAGGACGAGAGTGAGAATGACTAAAGCAAGAAGAGGGAGAACGAAGAGCAAATAGAACTTTTCTTGAATCTTTAAGTGAATGAGATACTTATCAATCCAGCGGAATGGAATTTCTTTCATAATTATAATAACCGTGCAAAAACCCACTATCCTTAGTGGGGTGAATAGACGAAAAGAATATATCACTCAGTAAAAAGAAGCGGTACAAAGATGAACGTAAAGTGTGAGAGATTTATAGTAAAAGGTCATGTTCAAGGCGTGGGCTTTCGTTACCATACTTCCCATCAAGGATTGAAGCTAGGGTTAACAGGTTATGCGAAGAACCTAAACAATGGTGATGTTGAAGTGATGGCGTGTGGAACAGACGCGCAAATAGTTGCGTTTTCGAAATGGTTACAAGAAGGACCGCGAACGGCAACAGTAGAGCATGTGATGCAGGAGCCTGCGTCGTATAAGCCGTTACGCGGTTTTAAAATTTTATGAATCTACAAGCATTTAGCTGGCTTTGGTAGGCCGGCTAATTTGGTTGCTTGTTTGGCTGGCCCCTTTTTAAACAGCTTGAATAGATACTTACTATTACCTTTTTCTGGGCCGTGCGCTTTTTCCATCGCTTTCACAAGCATACGCACTGCAGGGGAGGTATTAAACTCTTCATAAAAGTCTCGCACAAAATGCACAACTTCCAAATGAGCATCCGTAAGCTCGATGTCTTCTTCTTTTGCTAAAAGCTCAATCATACCTTCTTCCCATTGAGTATGATCCAATAAGTAGCCTTGAGCATCCGTTTCAATTTCTTTGCCGTTGTAAACGAACATAACGTTTTATCCGTTAAGTAAACATGGATGTTTATAGATTAGCGACAGCCGAGAATGTTCTCAACAAAAGAATCTCGAAGTCGTATCGAGCGAATCAAAAGCGTACAAAATGGTGAGTGTTTTTGACTGAGCTAGGCACTTTGATAGAAATGCTCTTTTATTCAAATAAATAGGAAACTATTCAGTTTGTTAGAAATTTTACGGGGTGAGTACCAACGAAATTGCATGGATATCCAGGCTTATTCATTTTTGTTTTGGTTTTTTCTTGGCTACTTGTCTGATTATGGGATTTTATGGGTGAATGAATAGCTGACAACGTTGTGTTTGTTTTCATAGACCGATATTCTCATTGGATTAATGAAAGCCTGTATTCAGGTTAGAAACAACAATGATGACAAGGAGTTAGTCATGTCGAAACAACGTTACATTGAGATTAATGACAATGTAAAATCCACTTGGTCCATCGAGCGAATTTGGCAACTTGCAGAATCCTTACCTGTAGAAGAAATTGCGATTGCTGATATAAAAGGCCCAAATGAAGTGACTTGGTTTAGTCATGAAGGGCCACAGCCAACCTGCCGTGAAATTGCAAAACATTGCCAACGAATCAACAATGCTGATTTGTCGTATCCGGTAATCTTAACCAGTGACTATCGTGTTTTTGACGGTATGCACCGAATCGCCAAGCAAATCATGTTAGGAGAGGAAACGATTAAAGTGAGACGCTTTAGAGAAAACCCAGAAGCTGACGAAGTTATCGAGTTGGCGGTAGACCAAGCGTAACAAACTGAATTACTTGCAAAGAAAAAGCCCGAAGGAATTACCTTCGGGCTTTTTGATTCTACTTAACGAGAAACGATTAATCGTCGTTCATGATGCCTAGAATGCTTAGTAGGCTGATGAAGATGTTGTAGATTGATACATACAAAGTTACTGTCGCAGAGATGTAGTTTGTTTCACCGCCACGAATAATGCTTTGTGTTGTCATCAGGATCGCCATAGTAGAGAAAATGATAAACAAGCTGCTCAACGCCAAGTGTAAAAGGGTTGATTGAATAAAGAAGCTTGCAATCATGCCCACAACCAGCACAACAAATAGTGATAGCATTAAGCCACCCATCATCGATAGGTCACGTTTCGTTGTTAGTGCGTATGCCGATGCTGCCATGAAAGATAGTGCCGTACCACCGAGTGCGGTTAATACGATATCGCCCATGCCTGCACCTATGTACATGTTTAGAATAGGGCCAACGGTGTAACCTAAGAAGCCAGTAAATAGGAACGTAAACACAAGGCCAAGACTGTTGTTACGGTTTTTCTCTGTTAAGAATAATAGGCCGTAGAAACCAACCAGCATTAGGATGATACCTGGATGTGGAAGGTTAAATGCCATTGCAACGCCAGCAACGACTGCCGACCATAAAAGTGTCATTGAAAGTAGAGCGTAAGTATTACGCAATACTTTGTTCGTTTGTAGAGCACTTTCTTGAGTTGAAGTGCGGGTAAACATTGGACTGTTCATAATCTTCCTCGATAAGAGACTTTCTTTTAAGTACATTTATGGGATTGAAAGTTCAAAAAATCAAGCCCTAACCATACGTAACTTAGATAAAATAATAATAGAAATAAGATGTTATGTATTTGGCAACTTGTAACACAATATTACTGACTAGCATAGCTATATTGATTCTTACACAGATTTTTGAATTTAGTAACAAAAAGCACTGGCTTCATAGAAACCAGTGCTTTTTTATGTCGATTCGGCTAAATCTTAGTGGTGTAAGATTTGCGCTAGGAAATTTTGGGTCCTATCCGATTGAGGATTTTCGAAGAAATCAACAGGGTTGTTTTCTTCGATGATCTCTCCTGCGTCCATGAATATCACGCGATCGGCAACTTCTTTAGCAAAGCCCATTTCATGTGTCACACAAAGCATAGTCATGCCTTCCTCGGCGAGTTCGACCATTACATCCAGTACTTCGCGAACCATTTCCGGGTCGAGTGCAGATGTTGGCTCATCAAAAAGCATGACTTTAGGGTTCATACACAAAGAGCGAGCAATCGCCACACGTTGCTGCTGACCACCAGACAACTGACCGGGATACTTCTCCGCTTGGTCTGGAATTTTTACACGTTCCAGATATTTCATCGCAACTGCTTCTGCCTCATCTTTTGGCATCTTCTTCACCCAGATAGGCGCGAGCGTACAGTTTTCCAGTACGGTTAAATGAGGGAAGAGATTAAAGTGTTGAAAGCACATGCCCACTTCTCGGCGCACTGCTTCAATGTTCTTTAAGTCTTCAGTTAATTCCGTACCAGAGACGTAAATGCTGCCTGCTTGGTGCTCTTCAAGACGGTTAATACAGCGAATCATCGTTGATTTTCCCGACCCTGATGGACCACAGATAACGATTTTCTCGCCGCGCTTAACGTCGAGGTTAATATTTTTTAGTACGTGAAACTCACCATACCATTTATTCATGTCCTTCAATTGGATCATGTAGTCTTGTTGTTGCGTCATAATACGTCCTTGATCTTGATGAGTTATCGTTTGTGACCGGTATGAAGTTTGTTTTCAAGCCATATCGAATAGCGTGACATGCCAAAACAAAATACCCAAAACACTAACGCGACAAATACATAACTTTCTGTAGCAAAGCCTAACCATTCAGGGTCGGTGTTTGCTGCTTGCCCTATACCGAGTACGTCAAACATACCAATGATGAGTACCAAACTGGTGTCTTTAAACAAACCGATGAAGGTGTTCACGATAGAAGGAATAGTAATCTTTAGCGCCTGTGGCAAGATAATCAGCCCAGTCTTTTTCCAGTAACTTAACCCAAGCGCATCAGCGGCTTCATATTGACCTTTCGGAATGGCTTGTAGACCACCGCGTACCACTTCTGCCATGTAAGCGGAGGCAAACATAACCACACCTATAAGGGCGCGAATCAGTTTATCTGTCTCTGAGCCTTCAGACATAAACAATGGAAGCATAACCGAAGCCATGAACAAAACCGTAATCAGAGGAACGCCACGCCAAACTTCAATGTAGACGGTACAAATGCTGCGAATGATCGGCATCTCTGAACGTCTACCAAGCGCAAGCACCACACCAATTGGCAATGAAACTACGATACCAACTAGCGCAATAATGAGTGTAACGAGTAGTCCACCCCACTTGTGTGTATCGACCACTTCTAGTCCAAAGACACCACCGTATAACAGCCCAGCGATGATGAATGGGTAGATGTTTACGAAGAAAAGCCAAATCCACATCCGTTTCGGTGTCTTCTCATACGCGAGTAAAACAGTAAATATGGCCAATGTGATATAGAAAAGGCGAGGGCGCCATAGTTCGGACTCTGGATAAAAACCATACATGAACTGCTCCCAGCGCACGCTGATAAATACCCAGCAAGCACCATCTCGGCTACAGTCGTCACGCGTTGAGCCAATCCAGTCTGCGTTAATAAACGCCCAATCCACGATATACCATATTGCAGTTACGACAATATACGCAAGAATGACAGTAACAATGGAATTGATAGGGCCATTAAATAGATTTTTCCGCATCCAACCAACGAAGCCTACAGTATTGGCGGGTGGTGGGAGATCCGGTTGAAATTGATGAGTACTCATATTATCTCTCCACCAGCGCGACTTTACGGTTATACAAGTTCATTAATGCAGACGTAATCAGACTTAATGTCAAGTACACGCCCATCGTCATCGCAATGATCTCAATCGCTTGTCCCGTTTGGTTCAGGGTAGTACCAGCAAACACAGAGACAAGATCTGGGTAACCAATCGCCATCGCTAACGATGAGTTTTTGGTGAGGTTGAGATATTGACTGGTTAAAGGTGGAATAATAATTCGTAACGCTTGAGGAATGACAACAAGCTTTAAAGTTTTCGAGCGTGGTAAGCCTAGCGACATCGCTGCTTCGGTTTGACCATGGCTAACCGCATTAATACCAGAGCGCACAATCTCAGCAATGAAAGAAGCTGTATAAACACTCAATGCCAAAAGTAGCGCAGCCAATTCAGGAATAATGCTAATACCACCTCGGAAGTTAAACCCTTTTAGTTCAGGATAATTCAGTGAAATTGGCATACCAGCAAGGAAGTACACAACCAATGGAAGGCCAACAACTAAACCCAAAACTATTCTTCCCATTGGGGTTTGTTGCCCAGTGAGACGTTGCTTATTATTCGCCCATACATTAATTAATAAGCTTGCGATTACCCCGAAGATTAACGCGGCAATAACGTAGCTACTGCCGGGTTCCATAGTCGGTGCAGGGAAATATAAGCCACGAACGTTCAGGAAAATAGCTTCACCAAGACTTAAGCTTTGGCGTGGTGAGGGTAATGCTTGAAGAACAGCGAAATACCAGAAGAATATTTGCAGAAG
The DNA here is from genome assembly GCF_030248655.1 of Vibrio sp. D431a. Lineage (NCBI taxonomy): Bacteria > Pseudomonadati > Pseudomonadota > Gammaproteobacteria > Vibrionales > Vibrionaceae > Vibrio > Vibrio sp. D431a. The sequence continues at coordinate 12,113 of NZ_JAHGAP010000007.1, forward strand.
AAGGGGGATATTTCGGAAAGTTTCGATATAAACTGCCGCTAAACGACTAACTAACCAGTTAGAAGAAAGGCGGGCAACCCCCATGGTAAAGCCAATCACAGTAGCCAGAATAATACCTAATACGGAGACTAACGCCGTATTAAGAAGGCCGATGATAAATGTTCTACCGTAAGAGTACGTTTCATCGTATTCAATTAGTGTTAACCCAATACCAAACCCGGCTTCTTGATTCAGAAAACCGAAGCCCGTTGCAATACCACGAGCATCTAAGTTATTGAGAGCGTTGTTTACAATCGTGTAAAAGAAAAATACCAGTGCAGCAATGGCAATGATCTGGAAAATAGCAGAACGAAAGGCAGGATTATAAATCAGGCTCTTGCTTCCGCTTGGTTTGGACATCGTACTTGGCGATGCATCTTGTGTCGGTTTCATACAGCGATAACCTCAAACCTTAGTTATAGATATCGGCCTGTATAAAGAAGTTTCGTCCTTGCTGGCTAAAGAATAACGCTCTCATGTCTGGTGACTTACGAACCTTTAAAGCCGTTCCACCAAGCGAGCGCTTTTCGCCATCCAATGAGCGATCCTTACTCATACAGTGAGATATAATCAAGAAAAAGGGCGGCATGAACCGCCCTGATTAACTCTTTCTATCGGATTGGTGGCGCGTACATAAAGCCGCCCGCATTCCATAGCGCATTAACGCCACGAGAGATTTCTAACGGCGAACCAGTACCGACTGTACGCTCGAAGCTTTCACCATAATTACCAACTTGTTTGATAACTTGGTAGCCCCAATCATCACGAATACCCAAACCTTTGCCTTTAGGGCCATCAACACCGAGGATACGTTTGATGTTTGGATCTGTTGACTTCAGCATTTCATCCGCATTCTTCGAACTAATACCGTATTCTTCAGCGTTAATCATCGCAGACAATGTCCACTTAGCGATGTTAAACCATTGATCATCGCCTTGACGAACGACTGGACCTAGTGGCTCTTTAGAGATGATTTCTGGAAGAACGGCCGCAGAGGACGGATCTTTCAAATTCAAACGTAGTGCATAAAGGCCAGATTGGTCAGTTGTTAATACGTCACAGCGTCCCGCATCAAAACCTTTCGAAGTTTGCGCCGCTGTGTCGAATACCACTGGTTTGTACGCCATGCCTTGGTTGCGGAAATAATCTGCAAGGTTTAGCTCGGTTGTTGTACCTGATTGAACACATACCGACGCACCATCAAGCTCTTTAGCACTTGAGATACCAAGTTCCTTCTTCACCATAAAACCTTGACCATCGTAGTAGTTCACACCTACGAAGTTTAGGCCCAGTGCAGTGTCACGGTGGAGAGTCCAGGTCGTGTTACGGGAAAGCACATCAATCTCACCAGATTGAAGCGCAGTGAAACGTTCTTTTGCGGTTAGGGGTACATATTTAACTTTCGTTTTATCCCCAAGAACGGCTGCAGCCAGTGCTTGGCAATATTCTACGTCGATACCTTCCCATTCGCCTTTTGAGTTAGGGTTAGAGAAACCAGGTAGACCGGTACTTACGCCACAAGTAAGAAAGCCTTGTTTTGTGACTTTGTCCAGAGTAGTGTCTGCTGCTTGAGCTGATGTTGCCATCATCGCAGTAGAAGCCGCTACGACGGAAGCAAGAACTGTGAGTTTATTTGCCATTTGTATCCTTCCTGTATGATCCATGTTTAATCAGGAGTGACCTGAAATAACGTGTCCAATTCGTTAGAGTTATCGTCCTACGTGATTGATTTTCGAAGAAACGGCATTCGATAGATCAACCAGTTATAAGCGTAGGAAAGGATCTGTTAATTCTCAAATATATAATTTAAATGAAGTTTTGAGAGAACTTACAAAGTGCCTTGAGATTTAGAATGACGAAATGTTAATTGTTTGTAAATAGTGCAATTCATGGACAATTTGGTGCATCAGAACAATCAATAGAAGAGTGAACAATACAAAAGAATAAAAAGTTGTTATTAAAACTGTCATTAGCTGAGCAAGGTGAAGTTCAGTAAAAATTCAAACAAAAATTATTTGTGATACCGAAACAGGGTGATGAGCTTGCCCCATTTTTGGTAGCATGGTCTACAACAGCTAATTAGAGTAATCATGGATTGAAATGCGATATTTTCCTCTGTTCTTAGATTTAATTAATAAACCCGTTCTCGTCGTGGGTGGCGGTGAGGTGGCAAGCCGAAAGGTGGAAGCGTTGCTAAAGGCTGGGGCGGATGTGACTATCGTTTCTCCGACGTTGGTTGATTTTCTGTCTAAGCTTGCTTCTGAGCATCAACTGCGCTGGGTACAACGTTTCTATTCGAGTGACATTGTCACTAAAAACTTTGTTCAAGTGTGGGCGACGACAGACAATCCTGAGCTAAATCACCAAGTGTACAAAGATGCCAAAGAGCTAGGCATCTTGGTTAACGTTGTGGATGATAAGCCTTATTGTGATTTCATCACGCCGTCTATGATTAATCGTGGCCGCATCCAAATCGCAATCTCTAGTGGTGGAGCTTCGCCAGTTTTAATTCGAAACATCCGTGAAAAACTTGAATCGATACTGCCACAAAACATGGGGTTGATGGCGGACTTTGCTAACTCAAAGCGAAACTCAATTAAAGAGGCGCTGCCTAGTGTCGATTTACGCCGCAAGTTTTGGGAGCAATTCTTCTCGAACCCCGAGGTGGAAAACGCGCGAGATAATCGTGAGTTAGAAGCAATTTACCAAGCGACCATGGCAACGCCTTTAGATGAAAAGGGAAGTTGTACTTGGGTTCATGTTGGGAAAGATGTTGAGATGTTGCCAATAAAAGCCGTACGCTATATGCAACAAGCGGAGCTGGCTCTGTACTCAACTCGATGTGAAGCGAATGTGTTAGAACTAATACGAAGAGATGCAGAAAGAGAAGCTTTCTCGAGCGCTGCTGAGCTTTCGGATATGCTGGCCAAGGCTAAAGCTGAAAAGCTTCGAATTTGCGTGTTCATACCACAAGGAACGAGCGAATTCGTATTGCTGCAAGGACAGGACTTAGTTATCTAGCAATGCCAAATGCTAAAGTGGATACGTAGTTCGTTACACTAAAGCCAATAAAAAACGCCAGCGGATTATGCGCTGGCGTTTTTATTTACTTCTCAGATTGATTAATCACGGAAGTTGTTAAACTGGAATGGGATACCCATCTCTGCTTCACGAATCGCTGCCATTGTCGCTTGCAGGTCGTCGCGTTTCTTACCGGTAACACGTACTTTGTCGCCTTGAATAGAAGCTTGTACTTTTAACTTTGCGTCTTTGATAAGTTTCACTACTTTTTTCGCCGTTGGAGTATCAATACCTTGGCGGAAAAGCAGAGTTTGGTGCCAGTTTTTACCAGTAACGTCTGGGTCTTGTGCATCCATTGCGTTCGCGTCAATGTTACGCTTCGCTAAGTGGCCGCGTAAAATGTCGCGCATTTGCTTAAGTTGGAAGTCACCTTCCGCAGACATTTTTACGTTTTCTTCTACTAGCTCAAAGCTCGCATTTACGTTGCGGAAATCGAAACGAGTAGACAATTCACGGTTAGCATTATCAACGGCGTTACGTAGTTCAACCGTATCGATTTCAGAAACAATATCAAACGATGGCATGAAGATTCCTTGATTATTTTGTTATAGGGACTTTCGGGACTTAACTGCGCTTGCCAGCATATCTAGCATTGTAGCAGTGTCTTCCCAACCTAGGCATGGATCTGTAATAGACTGACCATACGTTAGGTTATTGATGTCAGTCATTGGCTGATTGCCTTCAAGAATAAAGCTTTCTGCCATGATACCCGCAATACGAGTGCTGCCTGACTTAATTTGGTTACAAATGTCTTGAGCTACGTCGATTTGTTTTCTGTGTTGCTTCTGACAGTTTGCATGGCTGAAATCCACAACCAAACGTTGTGGCAATCCAAACTCAGCTAAAGCATCACATGCTTGTTTGACTGATGCTTCATCAAAGTTAGGGCCTTTTTCTCCACCGCGCAGAATAATATGACCGTAAGGGTTGCCACTTGTGCGGTAAACCGTCATTCGACCGTTCTTATCTGGCGAGTAGAAGTAATGCGATGCTTTCGATGCGCGAATTGCATCAATTGCAATTTTTACGTTGCCATTTGTGCCATTTTTGAAACCAACTGGGCAAGATAGTGCCGACGCCATTTCACGGTGAATTTGTGATTCCGTTGTGCGAGCACCAATCGCGCCCCAAGTGATCAAATCCGCGATGTATTGGCCAGTGATCATATCAAGAAACTCAGTAGCAGTCGCAAGACCAAGCTTGTTGATATCCAGTAGTAGTTTACGAGCTTTATGAAGACCAGCTTCAAGTGCGTAAGAACCATCTAGGTTAGGGTCCGTAATCAAACCTTTCCAACCAACTACTGTACGAGGCTTTTCAAAGTAAGTACGCATCACGATAAACAGTTCGTCTTTGTACTTGTCTTGGATTTCACTCAGGCGAGTGGCGTAATCAATGGCAGCTTCAGTGTCGTGAACAGAACACGGACCTACAATCGCAAGAAGGCGATCGTCTTCACCCGATAAAATGTTTTCAATCTGACGACGAGATTGAGCGATACGGTCTGCAACGTCATCCGTAATAGGATGTACACTACCTAGCTCTGCTGGGGTAGGCATTGGACCCAAAGGCTGGGTTCTCAATTCATCTGTTTTTATAGGCATGTTATAGCTTTATTCTCTATTGCGAAGGGGTAAAGATAACGGAATTACAGGCAGGAATAAACCGTTTCACGGGAATCTTCGCCAGGAAATACCGAATTGTATACAAAGGTGTAGGTATTCATTTAAATGACTTATGTATAAATGACAAAACTTGATCATTAAATCAATATATATACATTTGAATTTATAACCATTTTATCTATCTCGCTGTAAGGTAATCTAAGTAACTGCGATAAACTTCATACCTCACGGGTGACGCCGTCACTTCATGAGGGTTAAATAACTCGTGAGATCGAGCTTTTGTTAACATTTCTTTGACATCTATTTCTTTCGTTGATTAACTGGTCTGACTAGATTGGTAAGGAGACCAAAATGTTATCAGCTCTACGTCGTGCGAATTTGTATCTAAATCTGTTTGGCTTTTCGAAAGTGCCGCTGATTTGGCTTTGCCACCCTAAAATCATTGCGATAGATAGCAAGCATGTTGAGGTTCGTATCCCATTGCGCAGAAGAACGAAGAACCACCTGAATAGCATGTATTTCGGCGCTTTAGCCGTTGGCGCTGATGTTGCTGGTGGTTTTCTTGCTATGAGTAAAGCGCAAGAAAAGGGAGAAGCGATCTCGCTAGCATTTAAAGGTGTGAAAGCCGAGTTTTTAAAGCGCCCGGAAGCCGATGTGCACTTTGTTTGTAACGATGGTCATGTCATTGATGAGATGCTCGAGCACACCTTGGCAACGGGTGAACGAGTAAATCGTGACGTAAAAATTGTCGCGCTGTGTCCTAACTTACATGGTGACGAGCCAATGGCTGAATTTTCGCTTACTCTTTCGATAAAAAAAGCAGCCCAACAAAGAAAAGAGGCTGCCTAGTGGTTTGTGGCTCGTTTGTTTAAAGGCGTTGGCTTAATTGAGTTCAATCTTCTCGATAGAGACGATTTTGGAGCGATTTAAGACCACTTTCCAGCGGTAATAAACAGGCTCATCGGTGTGGTTGTCCTCTTTGACAATCACATTGAGCAAATGACGTTTCTCTACTGACTCTTTGGTTACTTGACCTTCATTTAAACGGTAAACTCGGTTTGAGCTTTTATCCATCAAGCGGATGATAGGGCGCAAACTGATGTTCAATGTTTCTCTCGTTTGTTCGTAACCACTCAAGAAAAGAGAGGTCGCCATTTCGGTTTTCTCGTGATAATGAAGAATCTGCTCTTCACGTTGAACGACGCGTTTTTTACGTATTCTTTGAATCTTATCCGGCAAGCTACTTAAGGTACGATAATCGAGCCACTCCAATTTTTTGCCAACCACTTTTTTCGTCGTTGGATCAACGTACTTCTTACGCCATTTTGGTTTGCCTTTACGGATCCATCGCCACATGGCATCGCGTAAATCATCTTTAAAGATTTCTCGTAAAGCGTAAATAAAAGACATCGCGATAATGAATGAGGCAGAAATTTCCCCCAGATAATCGCGAGCGAGAATCACGGTCGAGGTCACGACAACCATCACTAAACCGGTTGCAATACCTTTGATAGCGCGCTTAATGTTGTTACCCATCGATATGGTTTCTTCACGAAGCACGATAGGGTGTTCAATCAATCGCCTTAGCAAGCGCATTTTGTTAGATAGGCGAGTAACGTCTTCAACGACTCTTGATGAGTTGTATTTGTTGAGTTTACGATGGGCTTGCTCTTTCTCACATAGCGTGATCAGACGCTTTTTTATCGTGCCATAGTCGCCTTCACGTGGTAGATGGGCCACCAGTGACAGGAACTTTTGCTCGGTATACCAAGACAGATAGTTATCGATGTTAACGTAGTAGCGTTTTAAGTTCTCTTCATAAGGAATAGAACGCCGCAAGCGCTTTAAGATCTCAAGCGTGAGCTCGATAACTTCGTCCACTTCATCTTCCGTTACGGAGTTGTTCTCATGCTTGTTTAAACTTGCTACCGCTTTGTCTAGCGCGATAACGTATTGGTAAGCGAACAAACTCAAACTTACTCGGTATTGCTGATTCGACAGGCGTCCACGTTTGGCAAGTCGACTGTGTACTAGCGGAAGAAGGATTTCAGTACTGTAATAAGATCGTTGCTGTGTGATTGAGGTGTAATAAAATTCGGATTCACTGATGATATCGGCGTTTAAACCAAGCTCACCAGGTATAAAAAAGTAAATATCTAGGTCGACACTTTTGCTCTTTGCGAGTGCATGACTGATTTTTAATGTTATTGAGTCTTGTTTATCGACGGTGACCAAAGAAAGCTCCTGACTTTGCTAAAGCATTCTTAACTTATGCGTTCCGTTGAGCAGGTAAGTATAAGAGTGCTAAAAGAGTGACTGGGGCATATAGCTGAACGACAACAGCATAACAGAGCACTATGCTTTTCTCTCTGATTTTCTTGTTAGTTTAGGTATAATTCCACGTAAATTTAAAAAGAGACAAAATCAATGATTAAAATTGGTCAAATTAACAGCTTAGAAGTCATTAAAAAGGCTGATTTTGGCGTATTTCTGGATGGCGATGATTACGGTTCTGTTCTACTACCTAGTAAGTATGTACCAGAGGGTACTGAAATTGGTGAGTATGTAGACGTATTTCTGTACTTCGATTCAGAAAGCCAACTTGCTGCGACCATTGAAAGACCAATTGCCCAAGTGGGTGAGTGGGGTTTAATGAAGATTGAGGGTGTGAATGCGACAGGTGCTTTTGTAAATTGGGGCATCAAAGAAAAGGACTTACTGATTCCTTTTAGTGAGCAACGCACTCGCTTCTCTGCCGGACAAACCATTTTAGTGTATGTTTATACCGACAAAGCGTCAGGTCGCATTGTTGGTACGACTAAGTTCAATAAATGGTTAGATAAAACTCCAGCGAATTATGAAGTTAACGAACAAGTTGATTTGATCATCGCAGAGCGTAGTCAACTTGGTTATAAAGCTATCGTTAACGGTAAGCATTGGGGCATGATTTTCCCATCGGATGTTTTTGGTAAGCTTTACATCGGTAAAAAGCTGAAAGGCTTTATTAAGCACATTCGTGAAGATGGCAAAATCGACCTTGCTCTACAAAAAGTAGGTGTGGCGAAAATGGACGATCTTTCTAGTAAGATCCTTGACCTGCTAGAGAAGAAAGGCGGATTTTTGCCTTTGAATGACAAGTCGTCTCCTGAAGCGATTTTTGATGCTTTCCGCACAAGTAAAGGGACTTATAAAAAGACCATCGGTGGCTTATACAAGCAGGGTAAAATTGTCATTGAGAAAGACGGTATTCGTCTAGCGTAGTCCAAACTCACGTATAGCGGATCTACAGCCAAAAAAACGGCCCAAACTTTTCCTTTTTTTTGGGCCTAGGGGAAACGGCTCCGCAGAGCCTGCGCTAAACTTGTCCAACAATAATTTTGTTGGTGAACATAGAGAGAAATGCCACATCAAAGCATTACTTTGATACAACTAGTTTAGTACAGCGTGTCCGGATCGCTAGCGAGCCCACTTGCTTTCATACTTACGAATTAAAAAGCCATCGCAAATACGATGGCTTTTCATTTATTTATGGTTCGTTTTACGTCTTTTAAAATAAGTTCTTATCTCGTACTAATTCGCGAGGGAGACCATTCTTTATTCGGTTGCTTACCCACTTGCCAAGGCCAATAACTGCGCCTTGATAGGTGACAAGCACTTCGCCTTTACCTGTTTTCATTCCCTCAGGAATGGTTTGTGGGCGAACATCACGCCCCATGTACCATTCGCGCGCTTCTTCAATACTGAGTTCAATGGCGTTGCTTTCAGAACCTGTCGCCAGGGCAGTCGCGACTTGGTGTTGCCAACGGTAGCCATTTTTATGTGCTTCCGCGATCTTTATACCCATACGGGAGAAGCGTAATTCGCCGATCATCGCTTCTAAAGCATTAGGGAATAACCAGACATCTTTATCGCGAAGCCATACAGAACTGTCATTTGGAAGTTTAATACCTAACGCGCTTTGGAGTTGTTGAGCAATTTCTGTCGATTCTTTTTTTGAAGTTTTAGCAAAGGGGAATTTCCCCATGCGCTTTTTGACTTCTGGCGCCTCAACAGCAGCCTGTTTGCGAATTCTTGCAACAAAGAACCCTTCACAGTCGTAGACCTGCGGGAAAATATGCAAAAAGCCTTCTTCAGTTAGAGCTGCCTCTGCGTTTTCAAACAAGTTCTCAAGGCTTTCAAACTCTACAGCATCCCCAAAGGTTTCTTTCAAGTGTTGACAAACTTGTTGGTTTTCTTCTGTACTGAGCGTACATGTTGAGTAAACCATCACACCACCGGGCTTTAATGCATGGAAGGCGCTTTCAATAAGATCTTTCTGTGTGTCAGCGATGTCGAGTACGGAAGCTTGCGTCCAGTTTTTCATCGCATCTTCGTCTTTGCGAACGGTGCCTTCTCCAGAGCAAGGCGCGTCGAGCAAAACCGCATCAAATTGTTCTGGTAGCCAACCGCCAAAAACGCGCCCATCGAAGTTACTTAGTGCGGCGTTACGTACTCCACAACGTTCCACATTAGCGTGCAGTACTTTTACACGACTTGCGGCGTATTCATTGGCCACAAGCACACCTTCGTTGTTCATTAAAGCTGCAATTTGAGTGGTTTTTGAGCCTGGAGCGGCTGCGGTATCTAACACGGCATCGTAAGATTCATCATTCATAAACAGAGCAGATACCGGCATCATCGAACTGGCTTCTTGAATGTAGAATAAGCCAGACATGTGTTCTGCTGTGTTGCCTAATGGTACAACTGACTCGTCCGCTTCAATCCAAAAACCTGTGTCACACCAAGGCACGGGAGAAAGCTTCCAGCCTTTTGCTTCTGTTCGTTCTAGAAACGCTTCAACACTGATCTTCAACGTATTAACTCGAATACTTTTGCGTAGTGGCTTTTGGCACGACGCGATAAAGTCTTCCATGTTGAGGTGAGCAGGAAGAATAGTTTGGATTTTTTCCAGAAACGCGTCTGGGATGTAAACATTAGGATGCAATGTGGGATCTCGTTTGCAGAATTTGTGGCAAATAATATACGAAAGCGAAGCAGAAACGAATAGTGACAAGGGCCGAGCAATAAAAAAGAGCAGCGATTGCTGCTCTTTTAAAATGATCAAACTTCAATTGTACGTGAATTGAGCTTTATTCTACGGCTTCGGAATTGCTGTACGCCATTGAGTCCAACCTTCTTCAGCTTGTGGATACAAAAAGAAAGATTGCCCACTCTTTGCCGCTGGTGGAATAGTCGATTGCTCTGGCGTTGAAAACGCAATTCCTCCGCGAACTAAACTATCAAAGGTTCCCGCTTTGATGTTAGCGCCGGTAAGCCCGATGGAAACATCTACTCCTGAAACATTCCAGAACACACTGTTTTGACGAACGAGGTAAGCATATTCAGGCTGTATTTTGATAGTCGTGACGATGCGATCAGCAAATTCTCCTAGGCTTACGTCGGTCACTTGGCCAACTTCCATCTGGCGGTAAAGAATAGGGGTACCGACTTGTACTGAGCCTCTCTGTTCACTTTGTAACGTAAACATGATTCCATGCACGCGTTCTGAACTATTTTCTAATTGAAAATCAAATTTAGCTTTACCTTTACCTGGTTCAACACTGATGGATTTCGACACCAACGCCCCGAGGTTTTTAACGCCACCTAAACCAATTTCTGGTTCAGTTAGCCAAAAATGTGAGCCTTCAACTGCAATGTTTTCTACGTATTCAGGTAGGATCCTTGCAGTGACTTCAACCATGTTACGACGAAAATTCGGTACAACCAGAGTGATTTCACCAACTTTAACACCTTGATATTCAATCGGCATTCCTTTAGCAATCTCTTGCGAACCGTCGGTTTCTAAAGCAATGACGCGCCCAAACTTGCGAGCGGTTTTTTGATCAGAATACAGCTTCCAGTTTTCTCCGATTTTGTTTTCAACGCCTGGTACGGAGTCAAAAGCGATGCCACCTTCGATTAACGACTTCAAAGGGTGCGCTTTCACACTGACGCCAGCTAATGATGCATCTATCTCAATCCCTGAACGATTCCAAAAAACGGTTTGTGGCGTTACAAGATAAGCGAAGCGGTTTTCGATAGTAGCCTTAATTAGTACTCCGCCATCAACTAGTTGGAAATCGGAGACGTTACCAACTGGAAGATTACGATAGAGTAGAGGGCTGCCTTTGGAAATCGGCGGCAATTCAGAAGCAAATAGTGTTAGCGCCCTAGAGCCACTTTGATTGTACTGCGCCAATTCAGCCAATGATTCATTTTGGAACAGTTGATACTCTTTTTGAATATCCTGCTTGCCTTCGCTCACAAAACTAATTGACCCGGTTAACAACTGCTTTGCTGGAGGAACGGTAACGCTGAGCCCCGATTCAGTTAACTCTGCTGATGCACTGCCGGTTACATAAAAACGATTGTTTGATTTGATCAGATGTTTGTATTCATGGTCAATCAATACATCCATAAATACTTCGTGTTGTGATTTTTTATCTTCCTTAACTAGGCCCACTTTGATGATTGAACCAACAACGATGCCTTTATAAAGTACATTGGCACCGCTATCTAGGCCAAACGAATTGTCGGACACCAACCGAATCGCGATAGACTTTTCTTGCTGTTGGTTAAACACGTTTTTACGAATCGCAGTAAAGCGGCGAGAGCGTTCACCCGCGCCCGGCACGATCGTTAAGAAGTTTCCTCGCACTAAATTAGCAATGTTTTCAACACCAGAAAGGGACACCTTTGCTTCTTCTAAGACAAATCGAGTACCTGTCGTCAGCATGTCACTAAAAGCGGGTTGAATTGCCGCTGACGCCAATATCACTTCTCGACCTTCGGAAAGGCTCAAGTCCGTAACTTGGCCAATTTCAATTCCGCGATACATAATTGGAGCGCCTTCTCCGCTGATCTTGCTGTCATCAGGTAGGACGATTTTAACCGCGATGCCTCGACCAGCAGTTTTCAAATCTTTATACAAACGGAACTCGGTGTTCTCTTCTACAGGCTCACCATCATCCGGAGAGTCGACTGCGATGGCGCCACCTAGTAAGGCACTCATGCTTTCTAGTCTTACATCGACACCTTCAAAACCGATGCTGGCACCAATTCCACTGACGTTCCAGAATCGACTGCGGTTGTTAATGATATGTCGGTATTGATCCTGAATGTTGGCTTGAATAGTGATAGATTTTGCATCTTCATCTAGCTGGTAACTGTACACTTCACCGATTGGGATTTTCTTATAAACAATTTGAGAGCCAACCGATACACCACCTAAATCACGGCTTTTGAGCTTAATATTCAAACCTTGAGAAACACGTAAATCTGTTGGGGCAGAGTCTAACGCATGGAATGTTGTCTCAAACTCTTGACCATCTCCGGGTTGAATCGAGATGTAGTTACCTGAGACGAGCGCATCCAGTCCGGAAACTCCCGTTAGGCTAGCTGTTGGTTTTACTAACCAAAAGCGTGTTTTATCGTTCAGTAACTTTGCAGCTTCAGGATAGATATCAGCATCGACATAAATACTGCCGAGATCTTCGGTGAGGTTAATGTCTCTTACCATGCCGACTTCTAATCCTTGGTAACGGATAGTGGTTCGGCCGGCGACAAGACCAGCGGCATCAGAAAAATAGATTTGCACTCGTTGTCCTGCATCGTGTATCGACTTCACTACAAGCCAGCCAGCTAAGACCATGGTCAAAATTGGCAACAGCCAAAGAGGAGATATGCCTTTACTCCGCTTTACATCTGGTACGTATGACGTTTGAGAACTGTTCTGATCACTCATTCATTGACTCTTTTTCTGATTGTTTTGGGCTTGTTTGGTCCCAGATTAGCCTTGGATCAATACTTTCTGCTGCAAGCATGGTCAACACTACGACAACACCAAATGCTACGGCGCCATATCCTGGTGTGAAATCCAGTATCTGACCACGATCGACTAAAGTCATCATGATAGAAATAACAAACAAATCCATCACAGACCATTTACCGATCCATTTAACAACAAAGTAAACCATCATTCGTTGTCTCTTAAACACCGAACGTTTGAATTGGATGCAAAGCATGATGTAGGCGAGCCCAAGTATTTTAATCACCGGGACAACGATACTGGCAACAAAAATGATCGCAGCGATTCCATACATGCCGCTTTTTACCAAACCAGCCACGCCTGAAAAAATAGTGTCCTCCAAACGCTTACCATTGGTAAGCAAGATGGAAATAGGGATCAGGTTAGCAGGGAAGATGGCGACCGTTGCTGCGATGAGGTAAGCCCATGTTTTCTGAATGGAGTTTGGCTTGCGATGATATAACTCGTGATGACAACGCTGGCAATGGTCACCTTCAGGTTGGGACAAGTGGCATTCATGGCAATGCACATCTTTATGCTCAAAAGCATATAAACTTTCTGGCTTCCAAGCTTCCCAATAACGACGGACGCTGATTCTTGAAACTAACAAAACGGTAAATATCTGCAAAAGAACCAGACCAATTAACCCTGGACCGACGAAAATGTCGGAATAATCTTGGAGTTTAAAACAGGAAATGGCGATGCTAACTAAGAACACATCCAACATAACCCAATGCTTCAAATGTTGAATTAGCCACAGTGAGATACGAAGCCCACGGAACCATCGTTGATGTAAAGAAATATGTGCCGTTACCACTGAAACACAAACCGTCAGTGGCGCAAGAGAGCTACAAAATAGAATGAGCAATGAAAGAAGAACAAATCCTTCTTCCATCAATGTGATCATCCCTGAAGGTAGGGTTGCCGGAATCATCACACCAAAGAGTCGGATGCTAATAAAGTTAAAAAAGTGCGATGGAATAAATAGTAGGATGCAGGTTATCGCGACGGCTAGATTACCAGAGAGGCTAGGGCTACCTCCGCGATATAATTGTGTACCACAACGAGGGCAGTGTGCATTTTTGCCATGGGGTAAGTCGACGATGTCGACAGGCAATTCACAACCTTGGCACAGACGTACGTTATTGGGTTGCATGGCGTGCTTAGACAGAGAGGTCATAACGACCTCTCTAGCTTGAACGATTTAAGCGTGGGACTGTATGCCCCCATATAAGGTTTGATATAAGCCTTCTTGCTCAACTAACTCACCATGAGTACCTGTTTGCGTCACTTTCCCATCTTCAAGCACGTAGATCAAATCGGCTTGTTTAACAGCGGATAGTCGGTGCGCAACGATTAATGTTGTTCTACCACGTAAGAACTCGGTCAGTGCTTTGTGTAAAGCCGCTTCAGTAGCGGTATCTAGCGCAGACGTGGCTTCGTCTAAAATAACAAATTGAGGATTACTCAGCACCATTCTAGCAATGGCAAGCCGTTGTCGTTGACCTCCTGACAAACGAATGCCATTACGACCAACTTGAGTATCCAAGCCGTGGTTCAGTTGAGAAATAACATCTTGCAGCTGAGCCACTTCAAGCGCACGCCAAAGTGACATTTCGTCAAAATCCCCACCAAGCGTTAGATTATGCCTCAAGGTGTCGTTAAATAGTATAGGTTGCTGTAATACCACGGCAATTTTGTCGCGAATTACTTCAAAACCAATATCTTCTGTTAATTCATCATTAAAGCGAATGCTACCGGAGTTTTGACGGTAAACCCCAATAAGTAATTGTATCAAGGTTGACTTACCACCGCCGCTTGCGCCAACTAACGCCACTTTCTTTCCTGCCGGCATATGTAAAGAAAGATTATCTAGGACTTTGTTTTCATTATTGTAAGAGAAATTAATGTTTTCTACTTTAACGTCAACTTCTCTACCTTCTTTGAAAGGATTTACCTTAGGAACCGGTCTCTGCTCTTCTTCTAACTCTAATAAGTCGTTGATGCGTTTTAATGCGGCTTTAGCGCTGTACCAAGAAAACTGAATCCCAAGCAACTCTTGAACAGGAGAAAGCATGAACCATAGGTAACCAAAAACGGCAAATATTTGGCCAATAGTAAGGTCACTGAACATGACCATTAACATTGCGACAGCTCTGAATAATTCAAAGCCGATCAAAAAGAGAAGAAAAGAAACGCGACCAGCCGCTTCAGATTGCCAAGCATACTTGTCTGCATCAACGCGAACTTGGTTCGCACTGTCTTTGAGTTGTTGGAGGAATTCTCGCTCTTTATTGGCTGCGCGTAGTTGGTAGATTCCATCTAATGTTTCAACCAAACGGTTTTGGAAAATTTCAAAAGAATGATTTTCCTTCCGTTTCAGATGTTTAACCATACTGCCTAGTTTACGTGAGAAGTAAATGACAATAGGGTTAACTAACAGGATAAACAGACCAAGTCGCCAATCGAGCCAAAGTAGAACGATAGCAGTACCAATAACAGTCAGAAAACTGATAACGAATTTTGCTAACGTAGAACCAATAAATTTATCAATGGTCTCAATGTCAGTGATAAGGTGTGCGTTGATTCCTCCGCTACCTTTGGTTTCGTATTGTCGGATGCTGATACGGCCGAGTTTGTCGATCATTTTACTGCGCATCTCAAACGTGATGGTTTTTGAAACAAGCGTAAATTGTCGGCTTTGAAGGATATTTAATCCTTGGCTCGCAGCTCGCATAAGAACAACCAAGAACAGGGTGAAGAAAATATAGCCTGTCGGAGTGTGCCACGCTTCAGGGAGAATGGCATTCATGGCGTCTAAGCCTTTTGCAGGTTGGTCCAATAAGACCTCATCAACCATCAAAGGCATGAGGAGGGGAATTGGAACACTAATCAAGGTTGCAAGCACCGCTATCAAGTTCGCTATGATCAGCTTGGACTTGTGCTTTTTTACTTGTGTTATCAACCAAGAACGGCTAATAGTGTCATTTTTCAGAAGCATTGTAATTGAGAATAAGTCCTATTATAAAGTAGGGCTGCATTTTAGCGCCATACATTGAGAATGGAAGCTTTTATAGTAAGTAGGAAGTTAATATGAACTTAGAACAATACCAAAGACTAACCAAACAAGCTGTTGCTCTAATTGAGTCTGAACCAGACTTTATTGCGAACCTAGCAAACTTGAGCTCATTGCTTTTCATGGAACTTGACGATCTTAACTGGGCAGGCTTTTACCTAACAAAAGGTGAAGAGCTTGTTCTTGGTCCGTTCCAAGGAAAACCAGCTTGTGTTCGTATCCCAATGGGTCGAGGCGTCTGCGGTACTGCTGCACAAACTAATACTATACAAAGAGTATACGACGTTCACGAATTTGAGGGGCATATTGCGTGCGATGCAGCGAGCAATTCAGAAATTGTGATTCCATTTTCTATTAATGGAAAGGTGGTTGGTGTACTTGATATTGATAGTCCAAGTATTGGCCGATTTAATGAAACAGACGAAGAAGGTCTCACTCATTTCATGGTTGAAGTAGAAAAGCTGCTTAATTCACACGCGAACGACGCATAAATTAGCCTTCGAGTGTGGTTTTTCCTTGGCATGTCACTATAATACGAGAATATTTTTTCTTAATGCTCGCGGAAATCCGCTCAAATCAGGACCCCTCATGACTGAAAAGTTAAAAAACAGCAAAGAAGTTATTGCATATATTGCTGAATGTTTCCCTAAGTGCTTTACTTTAGAAGGTGAAGCAAAACCTCTGAAAATTGGTATTTTTCAAGATCTTGCGGAACGTCTAAATGAAGACGAAAAAGTAAGCAAAACACAGCTTCGTGCAGCGTTAAGACAGTACACTTCATCATGGCGTTACCTACATGGTGTAAAACCAGGTGCAGTACGTGTAGACCTAGATGGCAACCCTTGTGGTGAGCTAGAAGAAGAGCACGTTGAACACGCGAAAGCGACACTTGCAGAAAGCAAGGCGAAAGTTCAGGCTCGTCGTAAAGAACAAGCACAAAAAGCTCGTGAAGAGGGTAAGGCGAAAGCGAAACCTGCGGCTAAAAAGCCTCAACAGCCTCGTCGTACTAATAAACCAAAAGTACAAAAACCAACTAAGCCTGTAGAAACGCGCGCTCTAAATGCTGATGAAATCACAGTAGGTAACGCAGTTAACGTGAACATGGGCAAAGGAAACATGGCAGCGACCATTGTTGAAATCAATAAGGATGATGTACGTGTTCAACTTGCTAACGGCCTACAAATGGTTGTGAAAGCGGAGCACTTGCGCGCATAAAGGAGATACTCCTACGCATGAATTGCCGTTCAAAAGTGACCCTGATTGCTGCTAGCTTATGGCTAGCAGCATCAGCTCAGGCTCTTGAAGCCAAACTACATAAAGATGACCTGCCGGTTCTTTCTCCTGAAGTTCAGCATGAAACAGCTAGCAAACGAGTCACCTCGCGATTTACCCGCTCTCATTATAAGCACTTCAGCCTCAATGATGATTTCTCTAAAGCGATCTTTGAACGCTATGTAGAGTTGCTTGATTACAATAGAAATATTTTCACTCAAGCAGACATCGATTCATTTAAAAATTGGTCAGTCGAGCTTGATGATCAGCTTAAATCGGGCAACAACCAAATTGCTTTTGATGTTTACAACCTCTCAATGCAGAAGCGTTTCGATCGTTTTGCTTATGCGTTAACTCTACTCGATGAAGAGATCAAGTTTGATACCGATGACGAGATAGAGTTAGACCGCTCTGAGGCCGCATGGCCAAAAGACGAAGCAGAGCTCAACGAGTTGTGGCGCAAGCGTGTGAAATATGACGCGTTAAATCTGAAACTGACTGGCAAAGAGTGGCCAGAGATTAAAGAAGTTTTAGAGAAGCGTTATAACAACGCGATGAAGCGCATCACACAGACCAACAATGAAGACGCATTTCAGTTGTATATGAATGCCTTCGCGCGACAGGTTGACCCTCATACAAGCTACCTTTCTCCACGTAATGCCGAGCAATTCCAATCGGAAATGAACCTTTCTCTAGAAGGTATCGGCGCCGTTTTGCAAATGACAGACGATTACACAGTAATTCGTTCACTTGTTGTTGGCGGTCCGGCCTCAAAGAGTAAGCAACTTGGTGAAGGGGACCGAATCACTGGTGTTGGACAAGACGGTGAAGAAATTGTCGACGTGATCGGTTGGCGTCTGGATGATGTTGTTCAGTTAATCAAAGGCCCTAAAGGCACAAAGGTTAATCTACAGATCTTGCCAGAAGGTAACGATGCGAAGAGTTACATTGTCACAATTGTTCGTGACAAAGTTCGCTTAGAAGATCGTGCAGTTAAGTCAGAAATCATCGAAAAAGACGGTAAGAAGATTGGTATTTTAGAAGTACCAAGTTTCTACGTCGGCTTATCGAAAGACACCGATAAATTACTAGCTGAGTTGAAAACCAAAAACGTTGACGGCGTAATCGTTGATCTACGCAACAATGGCGGTGGTGCGCTAACAGAAGCAACGGCATTGACAGGTTTATTCATTAAAGAAGGTCCTGTAGTTCAAGTTCGTGACAGCTATGGCCGCATCAAGGTGAATGCCGATACCGATGGAAAAGTGAGTTATGATGGCCCATTGACGGTATTGATTAACCGCTACAGTGCTTCAGCATCTGAAATTTTTGCAGCGGCAATGCAAGATTATAATCGTGCAATCATCTTAGGTGAAAACTCTTTCGGTAAAGGTACAGTTCAGCAACATCGTTCACTGAATCATATTTATGATCTGTTCGATAAAGAGCTAGGTTATGTTCAGTACACGATTCAGAAATTTTATCGTATTGACGGTGGAAGTACGCAAAATCGTGGTGTTGCACCAGATATTTCGTACCCAACGCCAATTGAGGCTTCTGAAACAGGTGAAAGTGTTGAAGACAATGCTTTACCTTGGGATCAGATTGATAAGGCACAATATCAAACGTTTCCAAGTAACGACGCCTTAGTTGAAAAACTTACTGCTCTTCATAACAAGCGTATTTCTGATGAGATGGAGTTCCGCTTTATCAATGAAGACATCGAGAAATATCGTAAAGAAAAAGACGATAATACTTTGTCTTTGAACGAAAAAGTTCGTAAAGCTGAATCGGATAAAGCGGAAGCCCTTCGATTACAACGCATAAATGAACGTCAAGTTGCTTTGGGTAAAAAAGCATTCAAAACATTGGATGACATACCAAAAGACTACGAGGCTCCTGATGTTTATTTAGATGAGTCTGTCGCGATTATGGTCGATCTACTTAAGCAGGAAAATCAGTCATAATAACTGGCAATTTAGAATAAAAAGAGTGAGTCTTTCAGATTCACTCTTTTTTTATGCCTTTTTGCCTTCCGCTGTCTCGGTATCGAGCAAGATATTCGCTTATTTTCCCCCAATAATTTACGTGATCTACATCTAAAATTTCGCGAAAGTGAGGACTACTGGCTAAGCTAAAAGAAAACGATAAGGATGCCGATATGAAGTGGTTCTTTATTTTACTTAGCTTTTGCTGCTTTAGTGTGTTTGGTGGAGAAAACACCAGAGAAGATGAATTAAGTCACTTTGACACGCCGTTTCTCATCGGAGACTGGTATTTGATGAACCCAAACCCCGAAGAGTCGGCTGAAAACTTTCGTGCGATCAAACTCTCATTAGGTTCTGACTACAGCTTTTCTATTGATATTCAAAAGAAAGACTATTCCGTTGACCATTGGGAAGGGCTGTATAACGCAAATGAAGACACCATCGTTCTTGGTTTAAACACCGACGAGCCTCAAATTTATGCCTATCGCAACAACCATAATACGCTTGATCTTAATGGTGTAACATTCACTAAGGGATTATCCAATTCACTTGCAGGTATTTGGTCTAGCTCTCACGTATCTGGCGACGGTCTAGTGGCCAACAACATTAATCAGATGGATTTGATACTTCAACCTGATTTCGTGTTCATGTTTAGGGTTTCGAACGAAGAAGGGGATGAGTCCATCAAACAAGGTGTGTTTTACACAGAAGATGAGTTTTTGGTTCTGTTGTATGAAAATGGCGAGCATGGAACAACGTATAAGCTCAACAAGAATGAGCTAACGATCGAAGATTCCAATGGTGATATGTACGCCGTACTCAATAGAGTTACGCCATGATGCCTTTAACATGCGCCAAATTACGCGTGCGTACGGTAAGTCATTAATGTTGTTTAAATGTTAATCAAAAAACGGAGCTAGAGCACTAAAAGCTCCGTTTTTTGATGGAAAGACTTGTATTCTGATACCACAACCCCTACAAATAGCTTATATAGTGATACCAGAACTGCATTTTTGATCATGCAGTCTGGTATTTTTGTTGTTCGACATACAAGGATTTATGCTCATGTCTCAAGCTCCCCAGGCCAAATATCGTAAAGATTATAAAGAGCCATCTCATGCGATTACTGATATCGATCTTACTTTTGATCTATATGACAATGACACAATCGTTACGGCGGTATCAAAAGTTGCTCAAAAAGGCGATACAACAACGCTAGAACTCGATGGCGAAGGACTTGAGCTACACGCTGTAAAAGTAAATGGTGAGGATTGGGCTCATCACGAGGTGAAGGAGTCGTCGCTGGTACTGACCGATCTTCCATCCGAGTTTGAACTTGAAATCGTCACCAAAATTGATCCTGAAGCGAATACAGCACTCGAAGGTTTGTACAAATCAGGCGGCGCATTTTGTACTCAGTGTGAGGCTGAGGGCTTCCGCCGTATCACGTACTATCTAGACCGTCCGGATGTTCTAGCAAAATACACAACAAAAGTGATCGCAGATAAAGCGGTTTATCCATATTTGCTGAGCAATGGTAACCGAATTGCAGAAGGCGATGCAGAGAACGGTCGTCACTGGGTTCAATGGCAGGATCCGCATCCAAAACCAGCTTACTTGTTCGCCCTTGTTGCAGGCGACTTTGATGTATTGCGTGACAAATATACAACGATGTCAGGTCGCAGTGTTGATTTAGAAATCTTTGTTGATAAAGGTAACTTAGATCGTGCAGGTCATGCGATGACATCGCTGATCAACTCGATGAAGTGGGATGAGGAACGCTTTGGCCTGGAATACGATCTGGATATTTACATGATCGTTGCTGTTGATTTCTTCAACATGGGTGCAATGGAAAACAAAGGCTTGAACATTTTTAACTCAAAATATGTGCTGGCGAACGATCAAACTGCGACAGATCGTGATTATTTAGGCATCGAAGCTGTGATCGGTCATGAGTACTTCCACAACTGGACTGGCAACCGTGTCACTTGTCGTGACTGGTTCCAACTAAGTCTAAAAGAAGGCTTAACCGTATTCCGTGACCAAGAATTCTCTTCTGACTTAGGCTCTCGTGCTGATAACCGTATTGATAACGTACGTATTATTCGTGGTCCTCAATTTGCGGAAGATGCAAGCCCAATGTCTCACCCGATTCGTCCTGACAAAGTCATTGAGATGAATAACTTCTACACGCTAACGGTGTATGAAAAGGGCAGCGAAGTTATTCGCATGTACCATACACTCCTTGGCGAAGAGGGCTTCCAAAAAGGAATGAAACTTTATTTTGAACGTCACGATGGTACCGCCGCGACGTGTGAAGACTTTGTTTCTGCAATGGAAGATGCCACCGGTGTTGATTTAAAACAGTTCCGTTTGTGGTACAGCCAATCGGGTACACCAACGCTACGCGTAAATAGCGAATACAACGCTGATGCAAAAACTTACGCACTAACGGTAGAGCAATTTACGGAGCCGACGCAAGACCAAGCAGAAAAACAAGCGCTGCATATCCCGTTCGATATCGAGTTGTATGATTCGAAAGGTCAAGTTATCCCATTGATGAGTAACGGTGAATCTGTTCATAACGTGCTGGATATTAAACAAGATAAGCAAACGTTCGTATTTGAAAATGTCGAAGAACAGCCAGTGCCATCTTTGTTGCGTGAATTCTCGGCACCAGTCAAATTAGAATACGATTACAGCGATGACGAGTTAGTCTTCTTGATGAAGCACGCAACGAACGATTTTGCTCGATGGGACGCTAGCCAAATGCTATTGGCTAAATACATTCGTCAGAATGTGAAAAACGTTCAAGCGGGACAAGAAGTATCGCTTTCTGAAGGTGTGATAGATGCTTTCCGCGGTGTGCTGTTGGATGAAACGCTTGAGCCAGCTTTCATTGCTCAAGTTTTCTCTATGCCTTCAATCAATGAGATTACTGGTTGGTACCAGCAAATTGATATCGATGCCGTAGATAAAGTGCTAAACAGCATTACAGTGTCACTTTCTAAGGAATTAGAAGATGAGCTAAGTGCGACTTATCACACGCTTAAGCAAGCAGAGTATACGATCGACCATGCTGCTATTGGCAAGCGTGCTTTACGTAACCGTTGCCTACAGTACCTAGCACATACGGCAAAAGGTAATGATTTAGTCAACGCGCAATACGCATCTGCAAATAACATGACAGATACGATTGCTGCGATGAGTGCTGCAAATAACGCTCAGCTCGAGTGTCGTGAAGCACTTATGGCTGATTACAGCGATAAATGGAAGCACGACGGTTTGGTTATGGATAAGTGGTTTGCACTTCAAGGTAGCAATCCTGCAGAGGATGCTCTTGAAAAAGTAAAAGCAACCATGAACCACGAAGCATTTAGTTTGAAAAATCCGAACCGTACGCGTAGCTTAATTGGCTCGTTCTTAAGTGCGAACCCTGTACGTTTCCATGATAAATCCGGTGTAGGTTACCAGTTTGCCGGTGAAATTCTTCGCCAACTAAATGATTCGAACCCACAAGTAGCTTCTCGAATGATTGATCCTTTGCTTAAGTTCCGTAAATACGATGAAGCTCGCCAAGCAATGATTCGTGCAGAACTTGAAAAGCTCAAAGCAATGGATAATCTTGCTAAAGATCTATTCGAAAAAGTGACTAAAGCACTAGACGAATAGTAAACAACACAATAGGGTGGTCATTTAGACCACCCTATTGTGTTTATGTCACTTAGTTTTCACTTCATGAACTATTACTACTTCAATCTCAACATTTCATATCAAACGTTTTTATCTCATTATTCTGGTGCGGCAAGTGTTGTTCAAGTTGTCACACACAACGGTTTGCGTTTGCAGTTACCCGCCGCGAGATTTAGACCATTTCTTAGTCAATTGGGCGTTAGAGGCCAGTTTAGACTAACAACTGACCAAAATAATAAGTTTCTTAAGTTAGAAACTCTGTGATGTATTGTATTTGCAGAGAGTTAAATAGGAATCTTAGTCACAGAATCGGACATTTCACCTCTTACCACTACGATTAGTTGTTAAACATTTGTAATTATGCTTTTACAATGGGCACATGCATTACCTATGCTTAGTTTCTAAGGTAACAACCTAGCTACTAAGTCCCCCTACAAAACAACAATTCTAATGTGGAGTGTGAATATGACCGCGCGTGAAAATGTAGTGCCGGTTCTGCTTGAAAAGGTTTACCAACTGATTCAAGACAAACTCGAGCTTTCTCACCAAACGCTTGTAACTAAACTTGCTCAACACTTATTCAGTAACATTGCTGATGATGATCTAATTCAGCGAAACGAATCCGACCTTTATGGTGCTGTCGTTAGTCTTTGGCACCATATCAATGAAAAAAAACCAGAAGAGATTTCGGTTCGAGTATTTAACCCGACCGTAAGTCGTCAAGGCTGGCAATCCACACACACAATCGTAGAAATTGTTGTTCCAGATAGTCCATTCTTAGTGGACTCAGTCAAAATGGCTTTAGCGCGTTTGGATCTTGTTTGTCACCTAATGTTGAATAACCCAACACAGATTCAGCGTGATAAAAAAGGCCAAGTTACAGACGTAAACGGTGAGGGTGGTGTTCTTCAATCACTTTTCCACATAGAGGTAGACCGCCTTACTAGTAAAGACGAGATGCAAGCGCTTAAAGAAGAGCTGTTAAGAATTCTATCTGATACTCGCTTAGTCGTTGATGACTGGAAGCAGATGGTTGATAAGCTTAAGTTTGTTACTGATGAACTTGAGAAAAATAAAGATCGTGTTTCTATCCAAACTGATCGTATGGATGAAACGATCGCATTTCTTCGTTGGCTAGAAGATCATAACTTTACCTTTATGGGTTATAAAGATTATGACTTAAAAGAGGTCAATGGTGATACCGAACTTGTTCCTGCTAAAGAAAAAGGACTAGGTCTGTTTGCTGATGACAAGCGCGTGCGTAGCGTCAAGCTCTCTGAATTATCAGATTCAGCGCGATTAGAAGCGAAAAAACCATACGCTCTGATCATCACCAAAGGTAACAAAGCATCTCGTATCCACCGTCCGGCTTATACTGATTACATCGGTATTAAGAAGTTTGATGAAAACGGTAAAGTAATAGGTGAGCATCGCTTTACTGGTTTATATACCTCCGCCGTTTACAACCAAGCGGTACAAAGTATTCCTTTGATCCGCGAAAAAGTTGACCGTATCCTTGAAGCAAGTGGATACCGTCACGGATCATACTCATACAAAGCATTGCACAATATCTTAGAAAACTACCCACGCGACGAGTTGCTTCAAGCTAATGAAGAAGAGCTGCTTGAGGTGGGAATGGGTGTTGTACAAATGCAAGATCGTGACTTGCTGCGTTTGTTTGTTCGTAAAGACCCATTTGGTCGTTTCTTCAGTTGCATGGTTTATGTCACTAAAGATCGTTACAACACAGAATTGCGTCGTCAAACTCAACGCATTCTTAAGCAGTACTTTGGTTGCGAGCAAGAGGTTGAATTTACAACGTACTTCTCAGAAAGCCCACTAGCGAGAACACATTACATTGTTCGTGTAGACAATAACAACATTGACGTAGACGTGAAAAAGATCGAGCAAAATCTAATGGAAGTTTCTACCTCTTGGGATGACAGACTAAAAGAATCCATCATTGCTAACTTTGGTGAAAGTAAAGGCCTTCCTCTTTCAAAAGAATATATGAGTGCGTTCCCTCGCTCATACAAAGAGGACATGATGCCAGGTTCTGCGGTTGCAGATATCGAGCGCTTAGAAGCGTTAAGTGATGATAATAAACTTGGTATGTTGTTCTACCGACCTCAAGAAGAGGGAGCAGATTCCAAAGCTGTCCGCTTAAAGTTATATCATCGCGATGAACCAATTCACCTTTCTGACGTAATGCCGATGTTGGAAAACCTTGGTTTGCGTGTGATTGGCGAATCGCCATATGAGATCGAGAAAAACAACGGTCAGACTTTCTGGATCCTTGACTTCTCTATGCTGCATAAGAGCGAGAAAACCGTTGACCTTCGTGAAGCTCGTGATCGTTTCCAACAAGCATTTGCTGCCATTTGGGCGGGTAATCTTGAAAGTGATGGTTTCAACCGATTGTTATTAGGTGCGTCTTTATCTGGCCGTGAGATTTCCATTCTTCGCGCTTACGCACGATACATGCGCCAAGTCGGCTTCCCATTCAGTCAGCAGTACATCGAAGACACGCTAAGCCACTACCCAGACTTAGCGACAGGTCTAGTCAAGCTGTTCACCAAGCGATTTGATCCGAAACACAAAGGCAGCGAGAAAGGCCAAAACGATCTAATTAAAAAGCTAACAGAGCAGTTGGATCGTGTAGAGAGCTTGGATGATGATCGTATTATTCGTCGTTATATCGAAATGATCATGGCGACGCTTCGTACCAACTACTACCAAGTAGACGAGAATAAGCAGCCTAAGCCTTGGTTATCTTTGAAAATGAAGCCAAGTGATATTCCTGAGATTCCGCAGCCTGTACCTGCATTCGAGATCTTTGTTTACGCACCAGATATTGAAGGTGTTCACCTTCGTGGTGGAAAAGTGGCTCGTGGTGGTTTGCGTTGGTCAGATCGTCAAGAAGACTTCCGTACGGAGATTCTTGGCTTAGTGAAAGCGCAACAGGTTAAGAACACTGTTATCGTACCTGTGGGTGCAAAAGGCGGCTTCGTTTGTAAACGCCAGCCATCTCTCACCACGCGTGATGAAATTTTTGCGGAAGGTCAGCGTTGTTACAAACGCTTTATCCGTGCACTGCTAGATGTGTCAGATAACATCATTGAAGGAGAGGTGGTACCACCACAAAACGTTGTTCGTCACGATGAAGATGACCCATATCTAGTAGTGGCTGCCGATAAAGGCACAGCAACCTTCTCAGATTTGGCAAACTCTGTTTCTGCAGAATACAACTTCTGGCTAGGTGACGCATTCGCTTCAGGTGGTTCAAACGGTTACGATCACAAAGCAATGGGAATCACCGCAAAAGGTGGTTGGGAATCTGTTAAACGTCACTTCCGTGAAATGGGCATCAACTGTCAGACCACTGATTTTACTGCAATCGGTGTAGGTGATATGGCAGGTGACGTGTTCGGTAACGGTATGCTGTTATCGAAGCATATTCGATTGCAAGCTGCGTTTAACCACATGCACATCTTTATTGATCCAAATCCAGATTCAGCCAGCAGCTGGGAAGAGCGTAACCGCTTGTTTAATTTGCCAAGATCAAGCTGGGAAGATTACAACAAAGACTTGATCTCTCAAGGTGGTGGCATCTTCTCTCGTCGATCAAAATCGATCCAGTTGACGCCAGAAATTCAGAAAATGTTAGGTACGAAGAAAGCATCTTTAGCGCCTAACGATCTGATAAAGATGATCTTGAAAATGAAAGTCGATCTGCTTTGGAATGGTGGTATCGGCACTTACGTTAAATCATCGACGGAAACTCATACAGATGTTGGTGACCGTGCTAACGACATGCTGCGCATTGACGGCCGTGACTTAAGAGCCAAAGTGGTTGGCGAAGGTGGTAACTTGGGTATGACTCAGCTTGGTCGTATCGAATACGCACTAACTGGCGGTCGAGTGAACACGGACTTCGTTGATAACGTAGGTGGCGTTGACTGTTCGGATAATGAAGTCAACATCAAGATCTTCCTCAATGGACTGGTTTCAAATGGCGATCTTACGGTTAAGCAACGTAACCAAATTCTAGAGTCTATGGAAGACGAAGTGGGTGAAATTGTCTTGGATGATGCTTACCGTCAGTCGGAGTCGATCTCTGTTACTGAACAGCAAGGTGTTGGCATTGTTAAGGAGCAAATTCGATTCATCCACACTATGGAGAAAGCAGGGTACTTGGACCGTGCTCTCGAATACATTCCTGATGATGAAACGCTAATCGAGCGTGAAAAACAGGGACTAGGCCTGACTCGCCCTGAGCTATCAGTGTTAGTTGCCTACGGTAAAATGGTACTTAAACAGCAACTTGTTACGGATGAAATCGCAAATGATGAATTCCATGCAAAACAACTTGTTGAATATTTCCCAAGTGCGTTACGACGTAACTATAAAGATCAAATGGTTAATCACCCACTGCGAGCTGAAATTATAGCTACAGCATTGGCTAACCAGATGGTTAATGAAATGGGCTGTAACTTCGTTACTCGTTTGCAAGAAGAAACTGGTGCAAGTGTTGTCGATATTGCCAATGCTTACAGTGCGGCTAGAGAAATCTTTGATTTAGAAGCAATCCTCAAGCAAACTCGCAAACTTGATAACGTTGCGACAGCGCAAGCTCAATACGAAATTATGTTTTACGTGCGCCGAGCACTGCGTCGAATTGCACGCTGGTTGCTTCGTAACCGTAGCGGCAAATGCACGGTCGGTGAGTTGATTGCTATCTACAAGCAAGATGTCAATGTTATCACTGAAACCCTAGACACTATGTTAGTTGAGTCTGAAGTTGAAGAACACAATGACTTGGCTCAAGGTTGGATAGAGAAAGGGGTTGAAGAGAAACTCGCTCACCAAGTTGCCCGCTTATCAAGCTTACAATCTGCACTGGATATTTCATCAGTGGCAAGTGAAACAGGTAAAACGGTTGAGCAAGCATCGAAACTCTACTTTAACTTGGGTGACCGTTTATCGTTGCATTGGTTCTTGAAGCAAATTAATAGCCAAGCCGTTGATAACAACTGGCAAGCACTTGCAAGAGCGGCATTCCGTGAAGATCTGGACTGGCAACAACGTCAACTTACCGCTCAGGTACTGACTTGTGGCTGCTCAACCGAAGAGCTTGATGTGATGGCTGCGTTAGAAGATTGGATTGAAACTAACGAGCAATCGTTGCACCGCTGGGAGAGTATCTTAAACGAGTTCAAAGTTGGCTCAGTACACGAATTTGCTAAGTTCTCTGTAGCACTTCGAGAGCTAGTACTTTTAAACCTCAACTGCTCATCGAAAGAGTAGTGGAATAATCAAGTCATAAGTAAAAGCCTCGTTATTTAACGGGGCTTTTTATTATCTATTATTCACATTTGGAACGAAAATAGTTACATTGTCACATTGAGTTGAAATTAAAACAGAGTGAAATCGATTGCTTTTAAGCGGTTAGTTACGATTTTTATAGCAGAAACTTGATTGTAATTGTTTGTTTTATATTTGAAAATCTTATAAATATATAGGTTTTTACTTATTACGTTCATTTTCATTGAATTACGATGAAAAACGGTAAATAATATTGTCCCGTTTACACGGGGCTTTTTTCTTTCGGAGGCACAATGCTTTACCGTCTAGCCAGAACTGGCTTTTTCCAACTCGATGCCGAGAAGGCACATGATCTTGCAATCAAGAACTTCCAACGCTTTAACGGCACACCACTTGATCTCTTTTACCGCCAACAGTTACCAACTCGTCCAGTTGAGTGTATGGGTCTAACATTCCGTAACCCTGTTGGTCTTGCGGCTGGTTTAGATAAAAACGGCGAATGTATTGAAGCATTTGATGCCATGGGCTTTGGCTTTGTCGAAGTCGGCACTGTAACGCCACGACCACAACCAGGTAATGATAAACCACGCTTATTCCGTTTAGTGGAAGCAGAAGGGATCATCAACCGCATGGGCTTTAATAACCTAGGCGTTGATAATTTGATCGAGAATGTTAAACGAGCAAAATTCAATTGTGTTCTCGGAATTAATATCGGTAAAAATAAAGATACGCCAATTGAAAAAGGGGCAGAGGACTACCTGATTTGTATGGAAAAAGTGTATGAGTATGCTGGCTATATTGCAGTAAACATCTCATCGCCAAACACTCCAGGTCTTCGTTCACTTCAATATGGTGAAGCGCTTGATGAACTGCTTTCCGAATTAAAAGCGAAACAAGCGGAGTTATCAGAGAAGTACAACAAGTATGTCCCGTTAGCATTAAAGATTGCGCCAGATTTAAGTGACGATGAAATCTGCCAAATCTGCGATTCTTTATTGAAAAACAATATAGATGGTGTGATCGCGACTAACACAACTTTGGATCGCACGATCGTAGAAGGGATGAAACACGCCAATGAGGCAGGTGGCTTGAGTGGTCGCCCTGTGCAATCACGCTCTACGGAGGTCGTACGTAAGCTTCATGAAGAGCTTGGAGACAAACTTCCAATTATCGGTGTTGGTGGTGTAGATTCCTATGTTGCAGCCAAAGAAAAGATCATGGCAGGCGCTAAACTTGTTCAAGTCTACACTGGCTTTATTTACCACGGCCCAGGTCTCGTACGTGATATTGTTAAGAATCTTTAACACATACATCAAAAACTACTGAAAAATCAGTACCTGTTACATAAAAAAGAGGACTTTGTTTCCTCTTTTTTTTTATCCGTTCGTTTGTAGAATTTAAAAATCACGAGTAGGTAATTAAGCGTCTTACCTCTTTACCACTGATTTAACTAGTCAAGAGAGAACGGAATAATGCTTAAACCCAGCGACAAATGGAATTGGTATTTTGACGAGCAAAAAGCTTGCTTAATGCTGGATCTGGGGGAGGAAATGATTTTCCAAACCAATCTATCCCGAAAATTGTTGGTTAACTGTGCCTTCTCAAACAGTGAATTTACCGTTGATGACGCCAGCGCATTTCAAACGTTTAATGAGCGCATTCGCTGTCTCGATATCAGTGAATATCGCCAAGCTGAATTAACACTGTATTGTGTTGCTGCAAAGCGTTTTCATAAACCTGTACAGCCTAAGAGCTGGTTCTTCGATGCACAGTCCTCTGATTATGAACCTCAAGAAGGGGACATGGTCTTTCTCACAAATCAATATTCTGATGGTATGTTCATCGTTCTAGAACCAGGCGAAACATCGAGCTTATGTGCTTATGTTAACCAAGAAGCCTTTGTTCTTGATGGCAATAAGGCGCTTCAATTTGGGCAGCCGATTAAAGTAATGCATGATCGCATGGCTTGTGCAAACCACCTCTTTGCAATGACCCCTATGGCAATGGTGGGTTAAAGCTGTTTAATTTTTCTTTATTTCGTTCCTTTGTTTGCCTTAATCGACCTTAGTGGGTCGATTTTTTTTGTCCTTTCCTCTGACACTCCAATCCGAAATACCATGAAACTGTTTGTTTTCTATGCATGCAAACATGAAGCTGGTCACTTTTATTTTACTTATTTCAATTTGATTACTCCTTTAATTAGGCAACCTAGCGCCTAAAACAACCCTATTTATTCCCCTATAAAGGGTATTTGTAAGTAATTTACATCAATCAATCCTAGCTGGTATATACCAAAATGAGCGTAAATAAGTATTCACTTCTTCTAAAGGAAACAAAATACGTTCATGAATGAAAAACATTCAAACTAAAGATGTTGAAAGTTTTAGATCATTTGAGTGGTGATGATTTGAACTAACGGGTGGCAAAATACCTTTAAAAACGAGGCATTGATCGTAAAGTCAGGTATAATTGAAGCCATTTTTTATCAGCGAAAGAACACTATGAATCAATATCTCGCGGTAACTTCAAATGGCATGGAAAATTTGCTTGTTGAAGAACTGACTAAACTAGGCATTGAAAATGCGAAACCAGTACAGGCAGGCGTAAAATTTAAAGCGACAAACGAACAGGTTTATCGCTGTTGTTTGTGGAGCCGTTTAGCGTCTCGATTTGTACGTGTTTTATCTGAGTTCACGTGTAACAACGACATGGACTTGTATCTATCCACTTCCACTATTAACTGGGTTAACCAATTTCATAGCTCTAAACGCTTTGTTGTGGACTTTAACGGCACAAACCGTGAGATTAGAAATAGCCAATACGGGGCTATGAAGGTCAAAGATGGCATCGTAGATTGCTTTGAGAACAAAGGCTTGCCACGTCCTAATATCAGCAAAGAACGCCCAGATATTCGTATTCACGTTCGTTTGCATAAAGATAAAGCGTTGCTTGGGGTAGACATGGTAGGTAGTGGTCTTCATCAGCGTGGTTATCGACCAGAATCGGGTCGTGCGCCATTACGTGAAACGCTTGCTTCTGCGATTATCATGCGTTGTGGCTGGGATGGGCATCAACCATTACTCGATCCAATGTGTGGTTCTGGTACTTTGCTTATTGAAGCAGCAATGATGGCAGCCAACATGGCACCTGGCGTTAAGCGCAAACAATGGGGCTTCGAAGTTTTGGAAGACTTTGAACCGGAGACCTGGGCTGAGATTAAATCAGAGGCTAATGTTCAAGCTAGACGAGGTGTCAAGAAAGTTGACGCTAAGTTTTTTGGATTCGATAACGACCCCAAAGTATTAAAAGTCGCTCAAGAAAACGCCCGCAGAGCAGGTGTTGAAGAGTTGATTGAGTTTGCGCAAGGTGATGCTGCAACTATTACTCGTCCCGCAGGATTTGAACACGGTGTTATCGTTTCAAACCCACCTTACGGTGAGCGTCTAGGAACTGAGCCGGGGCTGATTGCGCTCTATACCGCATTCGGTGGACAGCTAAAATCTGAGTTTGGCGGATGTAAAGCATCTATCTTCTCTAGCTCAGACGAGCTCTTGAGTTGCCTTCGCATGCGCGCTGATAAACAGTTTAAATTGAACAACGGTGCGTTACCGTGTCACCAAAAGAACTACAGCATTGCCGAGCGCAGCGCTGATGAAGTTAAAGGTGCAGATACTAACGTTCAAATCGCACCAGACTTCTCAAACCGTTTGAAGAAAAACATTGGCAAGATTGGCAAGTGGGCTCGTAAAGAGAAACTAGACTGCTATCGTATCTACGATGCAGACCTTCCAGAATACAACGTAGCGATCGACGTGTACGGCGATCAAATTGTGATTCAAGAGTACGCAGCACCTAAGAACATCCCTGAAGAAAAAGCCAAGCGTCGTCTAACGGACATTATCCGTGCGACGATTCAGGTGACCGGTGTCGAAGCGAACAAAGTTGTACTGAAAGTTCGTGAGAAGCAGAAAGGTCGAAGCCAGTACCAAAAATTAGGTCAGGTATCAGAGACGCTCGAAGTAAACGAGTACGGTGTGAAGCTGATCGTGAACCTTCATGACTACCTAGACACAGGCCTGTTCTTGGATCATAAGATCACTCGTCGTCGTCTTGGCGAAATGGCACAGGGTAAAGATTTCCTTAACTTGTTTGCTTACACTGGTAGTGCAACAGTGCACGCTGCAGTTGGTGGTGCGCGTTCCACTACAACTGTCGATATGTCAAACACCTACTTGAATTGGGCGAAAGACAATATGCAGCTTAATGGCTGTGTAGGGCGCCAACATAAATATGAACAAGCGGACTGTTTGCAATGGCTAGAAAACGCAAAAGGTGAGTACGACTTGATCTTTATTGACCCACCTACGTTCTCTAACTCTAAGCGTATGGAAACATCATTCGATGTACAACGTGACCACATTAAGCTAATGAAGAACCTCAAACGTTTACTGAGAAGTGAAGGCACAATCGTATTTTCAAATAACAAACGTCATTTCAAGATGGATGAAGAATCACTCGCTGAATTGGGTTTGAAGGCTCAGAATATTTCTTCTCAAACGTTACCATTAGATTTTGCGCGTAATAAACAGATTCATAACTGTTGGCTAGTAACGCACGCGTAGTATAAACAAAAGGATTAATACGTGCTGATATTGTATAGCACGGAGGGATGCCATCTTTGTGAGATGGCATTTGCTCTAGTAGACCAAGTCGGTTTGGCCGAGCAAACAGATATCATCGATATTGCGTTCGATGATGTACTATTTTCTCGTTACGGCGTCACAATACCCGTCTTAAAATATCAAGATTCTGAGTTGAACTGGCCGTTTGACTTAGAACAACTCACACATTGGTTGGATAATAATGGCATTACTTACCATTCATAACGCACAACTTGCATTTGGTGACCACCCATTGCTAGACAAAGCGGAGTTCGCTCTTCAAGAAAACGAACGCGTTTGTTTAGTTGGTCGTAACGGAGCAGGTAAGTCCACGTTAATGAAAGTGCTTGCCGGCGACATTTTGTTGGATGATGGCAAGATTCAAATAACTCAAGACGTAGTAGTTTCTCGGCTTGAACAAGATCCACCGCGCAATCAAGAGGGTACAGTTTACGAATACGTATCTGGCGGTTTGGCTGAAATCGGCGAACAATTGAAGATCTATCACGATCTTCTCGATCTTGTTGCTCAAGACCCAAGTGAGAAGAACATTAACCGTTTGGCGAAAGTTCAAGAGCAGCTTGATCATTCTAATGCTTGGCGCTTTGATGACCGTGTTAACAACGTACTTGGCGCTTTAAAACTAAGCCCAGAAACCAAACTGACCGATCTATCCGGTGGCTGGCAACGTAAAGCTGCTTTAGCTCGTGCTCTGGTTTGTGATCCTGATGTATTGCTTCTTGATGAACCAACAAACCATCTCGATGTGACAACGATCGAATGGTTAGAGAACTTCTTAAAAGACTTCAAAGGCTCGATCATCTTTATTTCTCACGACCGTGCATTCATCAAGTCGATGGCGACACGCATCGTTGACTTAGATCGCGGTCAATTAGCTTCTTTCCCTGGTAATTACGAACAGTATTTGAATGACAAAGAAGAAATGCTTCGCGTCGAAGAAATGCAAAATGCTGAGTTCGATAAGAAACTAGCTCAGGAAGAAGTGTGGATTCGTCAAGGTATTAAAGCACGTCGTACTCGTAATGAAGGCCGTGTTCGAGCCCTTAAAAAACTTCGTGAAGAGCGTCGTGACCGTCGTGAAGTTCAAGGTAAAGTTAACCTAAACATCGATGATGCTTCTCGTTCAGGTAAGATTGTATTTGAAGCAGAAAATGTATCTTTTGCTTACGAAGGCAAGACAATTGTCGACGACTTTAGCTTTAACATCATGCGTGGTGACCGTATTGCACTTATCGGACCAAATGGCTGCGGTAAGAGTACGGTACTTAAATTGCTATTAGGGCAATTGGAAGCGCAGTCTGGTCGTTTACACTGCGGAACAAAATTAGAAGTCGCGTACTTTGATCAGTACCGAGAGATTTTGGATCCAGAAAAGACAGTGATCGATAACTTAGCGGATGGGAAACAAGAAGTAATGGTTGGGGGACGTCAGCGTCATGCGCTGAGTTATCTCCAAGACTTCTTATTTGCACCTAAGCGCGCCAGAACCCCGGTTAAGGCACTTTCCGGTGGTGAGAAAAACCGATTATTGCTAGCCCGTATCTTGTTGAAACCAAACAACTTACTTATTCTTGATGAACCAACTAACGATTTGGATATCGAAACGTTGGAACTTTTAGAAGAAATGCTTGCCAATTATCAGGGTACATTATTGTTAGTGAGTCACGACCGTGAGTTCGTAGACAACACAGTAACAACCAGCTGGATTTTTGAGGGTAACGGTATAATCGAAGAGTTCGTTGGTGGTTATCATGATGCTAAACAGCAGCGTGACCAAGTTCTTGCTTCGCGCAGTCAGGTTGAAAAACCAACGAAGAAAGAGAAAGTGGTTGAGGAAACTCCCAAAACTACGCAACCTAAGAACAATTCGAAGAAGTTATCGTATAAGCTGCAAAGAGAATTAGAGGCTCTACCAGCTAAACTTGAACAATTAGAGTCGGATATCGAGAGCCTTCAGGAGCAAGTGAACGATCCAGAGTTCTTTGCTAAACCTGTAGAGCAAACTCAGCCGGTATTGGAACAGCTTGCTGCACTAGAGCAGGAGTTGGAAATCGCATTCGAGAGATGGGAAGAACTCGAAGCAATGCAACAGGATAGTTAAGAATTCAATGAATTGTAGTAATAAATTCAAATTGACCGCCATTGCAATGATGGTTGGTACCACAATGAACGCACAGGCGGCATTGTATCAAGTTGTTGAGGTTTCACCTCAGGATCATGGTTCAAACGGTGACTACCAAACGGCTTACGGGGTTGCAATTCAACAGGGCGATGCAGGTACAGATCCTTCAACAGGTTCACCTTTCGCTTTAGGCTGCTTTGATGCAGCAGCAAACTGCACGCCAGAGCAGTTTAAACTTGCAATGGAAACTCGCACTACGCCGATTTCAGCGACACAAGCCGTGGATGGGAACAGCTATCGTGAAGAAATCCCATTCGGATTAGACGCTGGCTTTTATTACATCCAAGAACTCAAAGACTTTGAGCGTTACTGTTACAACCAGCTTCGCTATTCCACCTGTGACTCATGGGCTTCAGTAAACTGGACGCCGTGGAATAAAGAACGTAGTAAAGACTTTACTTCTAATGCGTTAGCGTTCATAGAAGAAGATTCTGCTGCTTATAAAAATGAATATAACAATGTTATCAACCAGCTTACCGAGGGTGGTGCAGCTGTCGGTAATCAGAGTAAAGTTAGCACAGAAAATACTTCTACATTAGAAACACGAAATACCGTAGTTGCACCAGTAGAGCCAAATATTCTTACTGGCGATAGTGACGCAAGTGTTGTGCAAAGCCATGCTTGGAGCACAGACGGCATTTTTACTGTTGGCAGTGTTTCTCGAACAGCAAGCAATACCAATGGATCTCACCACACATCAAAAGCAGCGATTTGGGATCAAAGCGGAACCGTCAGTGAATTGGCTTGGCCTAGTGGCACATCTAAAGATGGAGAAAGGTTAGCTCAAGGGAGCATGCGTGACCTTGTCACTGATGGAACAACGGTCTATGGCGTAGGTTACAACACTTACAGTGATGATAACTACCTGAATGCGACTGTTTTTGTCGGAACTCTAGAAGCCGAAGGTAGCGTTGAAAACGCAACTTGGAAAAATAAAGTTGTTGTAGGAGCTAGACAGCGCGAAGGTGATGATACGGTTCATACAAACTCACGCTTAACCGACGTTAACTCTAATTTTGTTGCTATTGGTGAAGCGAAACGTTCGGGCGGATACTTAATGCCAACGGGCTCTGCTCCGAATCGTCTCTTTATCGTAGATGATGTTCGTAAGGATTCTATTAGCGCTTTTTACCCAACTACTGGCATTTTCTTTAGCGGTGCGGGCGGTAAGATGGGCGGTATCAACTCTTACAATGAAATCGTCGGGCAACTTGATGCGGAAACGACTCGTGAAGACGATGGCAAGCCACGTCGTAAGCGCGGTTTTATCTATCCATATAGCCTAGGTGGCGAGACTAGTGAACGTGCTGCAACATTGTTTAATGGAAAAGCTTGGTTCCTAGACAGTTTGACTAATGGCGGTGATTACTCTGAACAAAACAATCAGTTCCGTATTATCGACGCAACTGATATCAATGATGCAGGTGTGATCTCTGGTACTGCTATGAAATGTGCAGGTGGTTATAGCACAACAGCAAACAATGCGACATGTAGCTCTGAAGAGCAAATTGTAGCAGTCAAACTAGTACCTATTGCTGACGCAACTAAGGACGACATCGTATCTCGAAGCATTGACTCAACGACGACAGAGCGTCAAGGTGCAGGCCTTGGTTGGTTAGCTTTGACCATGCTTGGATTGTTTGGGTTCCGTAGAAAATAGTTAAAAATCGTCAGTAATTTTTAAATCAAGCAGAGGCTCACACATTTGAGTCTCTGCTTTTTTTATGCCTTGAGAAATTGCCTACTTTGATCGATTCTTATAAGTGGAGTCATAAAAACTCCATCAAAGTTTCACAATAACAGCTGTACGTTAGTAAATGGACCTGTATGAGGAATTAACTATGAAGAGACAAAAGCGTGATCGCCTAGAACGAGCTCAATCTCAAGGCTACAAAGCTGGATTGAATGGAAGGTCTCAAGAGGCTTGCCCATATCAACAAGTTGATGCTCGGTCGTATTGGTTAGGTGGTTGGCGTGATGCCAGAGATGAAAGACAATCTGGTCTCTACAAATAAACTCTCCACATACAAAAAGAAGGATTCGAAAGGGCTCTACGGAGCCTTTTCTACATTATAGGGACATAGGGAAGTAGGTTAACACTCGATAACAAAAAGGCTCCTAAATAGGAGCCTTAATAAATCGATTAAAATCGTGATTAGAAGCTTGAAGTGTCTTGGAACAAGCCAACTTTCAAATCTTTTGCTACGTAGATTTCTTTGCCGTCCACACATACACGACCGTCAGCCAAACCCATCACAAGCTTACGGTTTACAACGCGTTTCATGTGGATTTCGTACGTCACTTTTTTCGCTGTTGGCAGGATCTGACCTGTAAACTTCACTTCGCCAACACCCAGAGCACGACCTTTTCCTTTGCCACCAACCCAGCCAAGGAAGAAACCAACAAGTTGCCACATCGCATCAAGGCCAAGACAACCCGGCATTACTGGGTCGCCAGGGAAGTGGCAGTCAAAGAACCACAAATCTGGAGTAATATCCAATTCCGCCAAGATCAAACCTTTACCAAAATCGCCTTCAGTCTCAGACATTTTAGTAACACGATCCATCATTAGCATGTTTGGCGCAGGAAGCTGAGGGTAACCAGGCCCAAACAGTTCGCCTTGGCTAGAAGCAAGTAGATCGTCACGGTTATAAGAATCACGTTTGTTTTGCATTATCAATTACTCCAATTTTTGATAGCTGCATCTTAGTGAACACGTGTACGCTAAACAACTCCGATCAGTACTAGACAAACCAGTTTTTGATGCGCTGCACAATTCCTTCTGGATGCTCATGTCTTTCAAAGTTTTCAATACGTTCCGCTATTTTGCCAATAATGCTATCGTCTTCACCTCTAAAAGGTTTATTCATTACAATCGGAATAGCTTCATCTACGGTAGAAACGGACCAAATATGGAACTCACCATTTTTAATGCTTTCTATTACATCTTTATGTAATGCAAGGTGTTTAAGGTTTGATTTTGGCATCACAACACCTTGATTTCCTGTAAAACCTTGATGTTTACAAACCTGATAAAAACCTTCAATTTTTTCGTTCAAGCCACCAACGGCTTGCACTCGACCAAACTGATCAACAGCCCCTGTAACCGCAACTTGTTGATTAATTGGAGATTCAGATAAAGCACTTACCAAGCAACAAAGTTCTGCAAGAGATGCGCTGTCACCATCAACTTCACTATAAGACTGTTCAAATACGATGGAGGCTGAGTAAGGCAGTGGTTCATCCAGTTTCAGAGCAGAGCTCAAGAAAGCTTGCATAATCATCATGCCTTTTGCATGTAGATTGCCTCCAAGCTCAGCTTTGCGCTCAACATCGGAAACATCGCCATCACCAAAATGAATTACACAAGATATTCGTGCAGGCTCACCATAGCTGACAGGGTGCCCAGCCATATCAATAACGGTTAGGCCATTGATTTGACCAACTTGTTCCCCAGTTGTCTCAATGATGACTTGGCCATCTAAAATATCGTACACGGCACGCTGAGGAAGGTAAGATTCTCGGTAATACTTGTCGTCAATCGCTTTATCTAACGACTTGTAATCTAATGCGTGACCATCACTGAACTGGCTGGCAAGCGTTAGAAGTTGAGAGTGCCACATTACTCCTAAAGGCAGATAATGTTGATCTTCAGTAAATCTCATACCGGCTAGCAACAATCTTCTAAAACCACATTCAGTTAAGTGAGGCAGCTGATATTGAGAACATATCCAGTTCACTAAACCAAAGTAATCTGTCAAATTCTGCTCTGACAGATGAATATCTTCTTCAACTTCCGTATACATGGCAA
This sequence comes from Vibrio sp. D431a, assembly GCF_030248655.1. NCBI lineage: Bacteria > Pseudomonadati > Pseudomonadota > Gammaproteobacteria > Vibrionales > Vibrionaceae > Vibrio > Vibrio sp. D431a. The sequence continues at coordinate 50,733 of NZ_JAHGAP010000007.1, forward strand.
AGCCAGAACAGAAGTCTTCATCGATGTATTCTAGCTCTGCTAACTGACTTCTTTCTCCTGTTACAATCAGTTTTACATCATAAGCTTTAGCTTGCGGTACTGAAGTAGGTAAACGAGTAGGGCTTAGGTTCAGTGGCTCGATAAGGTTTTGTTGAATTGCAGACTTTATATTTGGCCAAAGCCCTGGGTTAGCCAAAATTAGATTAGCCGGTACAATTAAGTAACCGTTATCTGCCTGTGAAATTAAACCAGGTTGGAAGGCAATATCACCACTTACATCAACACTGTAACGGTCAAATAAACGTTTGGCATCAAGTGATTCCGAAAAAACTATCGCAGCGTTAGACTGGCTCTGAAGAGCTTTACTGATGAACTCTCTATATACAGAATTATCTACGCAGTTAATGAGTAGTACTCGCGTCAATCCGGAAATTTTTGAAAAACGAGATATCGTTGCCGACATTCTCGGTTGGAGATCAGTAAAAGACTTCTTTGTTAACGAAGGTGCAGACTTTAAAAGTGCTTCGTACTGCTCAAGTGAAGGTGTTACGTCTTGCCAATTAAGTTGGTTCATTAAAATTCATCGTAATTCAATCTTGCCGACATTATAACGAAACGGACTATAACACCCTAGCACCAATTTGGTTTGCTCTCGGCATTCATCTCTCAATGAACAATACTTAGACAAATGAGTGATCAACATCGATACTTCTAAGAGTTTTATTTGCCCAAGTAAACCATCTGGGTTACGCTGTCACTAGGTTATGTTTATGGGTCGGAACAAATGAAATATCAGCAGCTTGAGAATCTAGAATGTGGGTGGAAATGGAAGTATCTCATCAAAAAATGGAAAGATGGTGAAGCGATTACCCGACATATTGATACAAGCGAAGCAGATGCAGCGGTCGCAGAACTAAAACGCCTTGAACACGAGCCTACACTTGTCTTAGCTTGGATAGAAAACCACATGTCAGAAGAGTTAGATAATAAACTCAAGCAGGCTATCCGAGCGAAACGGAAACGTCACTTCAATGCAGAGCAAGTCCATACAAAGAAGAAATCCATTGATTTAGATTACCGAGTTTGGGAAAAGCTTTCTAGTAGAGCGAATGAACTTGGTTGTACGTTATCTGACGCAATTGAATATTTGCTTTCCGAAGCGTCGAGAAGTGAAAAAGCGAGTCAAAAAGTTACCTCAATTAAAGAGGATTTGAGTAAATTGCTATCTAGCTAGGATAGGGAGTGCCAAATGTTATATGTAATCTTAATTGCAGCCATCGTGATCTTTTGGTTGATCGCAGTCGATAGGCCGGTGTTAAAAGTAAAGTTCGATAATGGCCATATTAGTAACGTAAAAGGGCATCTACCTCCTTCTTTCAAACACAACTTACAGGATATTAGTGAGCATAACCCGTTTACTGGTGAAATGAAGGTGTATAGCCAACGAACAGGAATGCGCTTAAGCTTTTCCAAAGGCATTCCCAAAAAAGTTCAACAGAGGATTCGTAACGTTTTTCCGCACCAGGGCTTCAAAGCAAACAAAGGCAAGAAGCGCGCTTAATTACATATCAGTTACTTCATCATGTTAAATGGGACGCAATGTGGCGTCCCATTTTCGTATCTACAGAAAAATTACTTATCATCGAACAATCAACAACATAAACGGACCAAAACGATGAGATACGTTGTAACTTTAATGGTATTGATCTTTGCAAGTAATTCAGTTTTTGCTGACGATTCAGAAACGAACCTGTTGGCTAAAAAGATTAAGACTAAGCTTCAAAAGAAAGTAGACAATAAGTTTGATGGCTATCAAGGTTATTGTGACGTCATGATAGAAATGGAGCACAAAAGTAAAAACGCAGTATTAAAAAGAGTAACCAGCAGTGGTGACCAAAAAGTGTGTAGGTACGTTAAGTCCAACTTGAAGAAAGGAAAACGCTATCGTTACAAATACCCCGAAAAGTACATTCGCCTCCATATAACCACAGGCTTATAATTGTTTCAGAACGCAACTGAGCTCGTGATTTTTGGCAGATTTCGTTGCGGAGCGATTAGAGCGTTTAGCTGATTTTTGCTGTTGTACGAGGCGAGTATGAAAGGCTTTTTTGTTTGGTAGCGCTTAAGTTAGTAATCGTGATGCCATTGAGTGGCAAATTCAGTGAGTTGGCCATCATCACCATACATAGATTGATTCAGGTGCTTACGGAAGGACACGCCAGTAAGTCGGGGACTAAGCGCGCATCAATTTTCAATAAGAGATTTGATTTGCTTCGTAAGCATAACCACAAACCAAACTAGCGATGGCAAGTCCACAGGAACCTCGGTTAAAGCCTCAAAAGCAAACAATGTTGTTAATCTTAGGAGGACATTTTAAAGTAGCTAAAACCGGACATTATTGCTTTGAGATCTCACTCCTTAGTGCGCATTATATGTGTTATGTTAAATTGCGTATTGCTGTACGCTAAATGTTGTCTGAGTATGCTCCTATTCCCCTGCAGATTTTAAATTTAAGGGCCTTACTGTGAGCATTAAACATAATCGTTATTTACCATAAAATACTTAATATAGATCTTAATAATCTATCGATTGTTAAGATCTATATTAACGCCTTTTTACTTATTGAAATGACTGTATAGCTTCAAAGATATCTTGTCTTCTAACTGGCTTGGAAATGAATCCGTCCATACCGGCATCCAGGCATTTATCTCTATCGCTTTCTAGCGCATGTGCAGTTAACGCTATAATTGGGGTCCTGAGACCTTTATCTCGAATAAGTCTTGTTGCGGTAATTCCATCCATCACTGGCATCGAGACATCCATGAGAATCAAATCGATTAAATCCTCATTCTCTTCTAAAAATGTTAATGCCTCTGCTCCATGGCTTGCGATATGAACATTATGGCCAAGCTTATTTAAGATAAGCTTTATTACGAACTGATTCGACTCGGTATCTTCTACGACGAGAAGTTCCATTGCTTTTGTCGGTTGATTGGTTTCGATTCTAACTGGACGATTTTGATTGCAACGAGTCAAAACTGGAATCGAAATCGTAAAGGTTGAACCAACATGCTCGTCACTTTTAACGGCAATCTTGCCACGCATCATTTCAACTAAATGCTTGGTTATTGCGAGCCCCAGTCCTGTACCACCGAAGCGTCTCGTGATGGAACGGTCTCCTTGATGAAATGCCGTAAACAAGTGCTCTTGCTTTGCTTTAGATATACCAATTCCAGTGTCAGATATTGAGATCACAAGTTCAGCATCTTGCTCAGATACAGAAACTTTTACTTCACCTTCGTCTGTAAACTTTATTGCATTTCCTATTAGATTAAACAGGATTTGAGATAACCGCGTGGAGTCAATCCAAAATTGTTTGTCATTAGTGACAGTACAGTTGAGCTTGAATTTAAGATTTTTCTTCTTAGCGATTTGTTTTTGCTGAGAAATAACAAAAGTGACAGTGTCTCTTAAGTTAATCCATTGTTCATTGAGCTGAAAGCGACCTGACTCGATTTTAGAAAGATCAAGAATGTCACTGATTATCGCGAGAAGTAACTCTGCAGAGCACTCCATTTGGCTCAAAGCATCAATTTGTTCTTCTGACAAGGTTGATTGCTTCAGTATATCTAGCATTCCAAGAACGGAATTTAAAGGGGTTCTTATTTCATGACTCATCATCGCTAAGAACTCCGACTTAGACCGGTTCGCAAGCTCTGCTTCTTCTCTTGCTTTAGCGAGCTGAGTTGTTCTTACTTCAACGATACGTTGTAACTTCTCTTTGGTCTCGATATCAATGACCGCCCTTTCAATTAAGGGACGAAACCGCCTCAAGGTTTCCTTATTCTCTATGCTAAAGTGCCCTTTCTGAGCTCCAATAAGTAGGATTACGGTTTGCGTTACTTCTGAACGTATACCAGTTAAAACGACCGAGTTTACATGGCTTTTTATAAAGCTGTTTAAGTTAACAAACTCAGCGAGTTTATCTGGCTCGAACAGTAGAATGCATTCACCATTGAGAGCTCTTTGATAGGTGTTACCGTGTAACCAGGATACATTATCAAATACGCTATTAGTTGATATCAATGTCTTGAAGGGATATCGTTCACCATCACGAGTCAGTACAATAAAATCATCGAAGTTGATGTACTTTTTGAGGACATTGTTTAATCCCGTAAATATCTCATGCCGATTCTTTGCCTCACTCATCGCAGATATCGCGGAAAGAATGGCCTTGTTTTCATCAGCGAGTAGTCGTTCTCTTTGTCTAGCCTGCTTTAGCTCAACTAACGCTTCTTGAAGCGCTTCCTGTTGATATATGTCTAAGTATTTATCTTTCATAAGGTTTATGGAATATAGCCGATGAAATCATCAGGTTTCCATGTCCATTCTCACCACCAATAAATCTACCTTGCTCGCCGAAAGTAAAAGGGCAAATAAAAGGCAAATGTTCTAGTTCTTGGTTAATTTGTTCACAAACGCTATTCATGTCTTGCATTAAGTGCAACATGGGACCTGCGCAAAAGATATTTATCACTCCAATTTTTCGAGACTCTTCTAATTTTTGGTTAAAAGCGGCATTGACGACTTTTGCAGCGCGCGCAACGAGATGCTCACGACTTCCTTTCATTAATGTGAGCTCGTCACCCTCTTCTATTCGTGTAAACAACTCGATTCCACCATCTGGCGTCTCACGGATCGGATGGGATAACTTGTAATATGGGCGATCATAGAGATGACCTGCGATCCGCCCTAATGGATAAGCACTCGAGTTTGTAAACAGCATGTTATCTTTACCTACTTGGTTATCCTGGTGATTTGTCCACCTTCTATAAACATTGAGCGCAGGTTCATTATCAATTTCAAGTAAGCATCTATCGTTGGTCTTGGTTGCAACACCTTTGATATTAGTTGGTGTATGCCCAGCGCTGAAAGCGATATCAACAGGTTGAGAGGAGTAAAAGAGAGTTAAGCTTAAACCTGAAGTTTGAGAGCCTTGGGCGGTTATCACAGACCATTTCCCAGCGATGTTATTATCAGCGGCCGAACCACCAATAATTGGAATTAGAGTTCCAAATCTTTCATCTATAGACGCAATGATTGATTCCTCTTGCCCTGGTGTAGCATGAAGTAGAATTAAGTTTGGTACCTCTCCTACACGGTTTGCGTTCTCAAGGGCCATATCCAAAGCCTTGGTGACGCTGTCACCTGAGTTGTGATTAGAAATACCAGTACCATAAGCATGAGGACCTGTATCATAAACAGCAAGTGCCGCAATTACTGGTCCTGTATGAAAGCCCTGATCTGTCATTACGGCTTGACATGAACTGGCGCCATGAAAAGGCACACCAGGAAAATGCGCAAGAAACGCTTCTCGAATCAACTCGAAATTGTATTCTTCCGTGTAGTAACACATCACGTAAGACAAGTTCTGTTGTGTCAATTCGGACCTGAGCGTTTTTATCGCTGAGTCTTCATCTTTAATATGAGTAAAAACTGATTGGCAATGCATACGATTTTATAATTGGATATCACTCTGCTGTTATACCATTCCAACCAATTTTCTCTAGGTAAGAAGGTGTTAATTTCATTAATAAGTTACGATTATCTCGTGATAGATCGTATTTATAATTGAACTACAACAATGTTTTCACCTTTTTTAAAGGTGATTTTTTTCGATTCAGGCATGATGTCCCATTCTACTGACTTATGCTTCTCGTTGAGATTGATAAAATTACCAGATTGATTTAGATCAATTTTTAGAGTGCTACTTTCTATCGTTTCGAGCGAAATTCCCATTGAGTCACGATTAATCGTGATTATTTCTCCTTCAATTGTTACATCGCATCGTTCTTTTTGTGAACAGTCAACGCTATTAACACTCTCGTGTGTAAAGGTACGCCAGAAAAATGCGCCTATTAAAACACTGAGCATGATTAAGATTTGTGCAAGTCGCGCCTTTGTTAACTTTTGTGCAGGCATAATTACTAATATCCTTGTTACAAACTTCAAACTTTTTAAATAAAAAATGATTTCCAGAGGTCCAGTAAGGTTACTACCCTGTCATTGAATTGTTAATTCAAGTATAGTGTCACGCTGAAAATGCCACTTTTTATTAAAGTCAGCAATGGAAATAAGGTGATGATAACACTTGAATTCTAGAGTTTACTTGGGTGGTGTTACGACGCAAGTCGTGTTGGAAGTAAAAGTGTAGTTAATTAGAAATTGGAAGCATGCAAATGAGCCAAGTAAAGCAGCTTGAACAAAACTACAACTATACAGTCGTTCGCCAATTTACCCTTGTGACCATTTTATGGGGCATAGTTGGTATGGCTGTTGGTGTTTTGATTGCCGCTCAATTAGTTTGGCCACAGCTAAACTTTGATACGCCGTGGTTGACGTACAGTCGCTTACGTCCACTGCATACTAATGCGGTAATTTTTGCGTTTGGTACCAGTGCTCTGTTCGCAACGTCTTATTATGTTGTACAGCGCACATGTCAAACACGTCTTTTTGGTGGCCCACTCGTTGCCTTCACCTTTTGGGGTTGGCAAGCAATCATCCTGGCAGCAGCCATTACTTTGCCTCTCGGTTTAACATCGGGTAAAGAGTATGCTGAGCTAGAATGGCCTATTGATATCGCAATTGCGCTAGTATGGGTATCATATGCGGTGGTGTTCTTCGGCACACTGGTGAAACGAAACACGTCACACATATATGTGGCAAACTGGTTCTTCGGTGCCTTTATTATCACAGTAGCAGTACTTCACATCGTGAACAGCATGGCTATTCCTGTGTCACTCGGTAAATCTTACTCGATTTACTCGGGCGCAGTGGATGCGATGGTTCAGTGGTGGTATGGACACAATGCGGTAGGTTTCCTACTGACCGCTGGTTTCCTAGGTATGATGTACTACTTCGTTCCTAAACAAGCTGAACGTCCTGTTTATTCTTACCGTCTATCTATCGTTCACTTCTGGGCACTTATTTCTCTATATATTTGGGCAGGCCCTCACCACCTTCATTATACAGCGCTACCAGACTGGACTCAGTCTCTAGGTATGGTTATGTCACTGGTTCTATTTGCTCCTTCTTGGGGTGGTATGATCAACGGTATTATGACGTTATCTGGTGCATGGCATAAGCTTCGTTATGACCCTATCCTACGTTTCCTAATCGTTTCACTGTCGTTCTACGGTATGTCTACCTTTGAAGGCCCGATGATGTCGATTAAGACGGTTAACGCACTTTCTCACTACACAGACTGGACCATTGGTCACGTTCACTCTGGTGCGTTAGGTTGGGTTGCGATGGTCTCTATCGGCTCTGTATATCACTTGGTACCTCGCCTATTTGGCCAAGAGCGTATGTACTCTGTTGGTCTAGTTAATGTGCATTTCTGGCTAGCAACAATCGGTACCGTTCTTTACATCGTTGCGATGTGGATCTCTGGTGTAATGCAAGGTCTTATGTGGCGCGCGGTTAACTCTGACGGTACGCTAACTTACAGTTTTGTTGAATCTGTAGAAGCGTCTTATCCGTTCTACTTTGTACGTTTCCTAGGCGGATTTATCTTCCTATCTGGTATGTTCCTAATGGCATACAACACGTACAAAACGGTAAGTGCACCTAAAGAAAGCCTAAAAGCTATCCCACATCCGGCATAAGGAGATTTAAGAATGAGTAATAATTCTAATAATCGCCATGAAATCTTAGAACGTAATGTCGGTTTGTTGGCTATTTTTATCGTGTTTGCTATCAGTTGGGGTGCTCTTGTAGAGATCACTCCTCTGATTTTCCAAAAGCAAACGACTGAACCTGTAGAAAATCTGCGCGCTTACACTCCTTTGGAGATGGAAGGCCGTGATATCTACATCCGTGAAGGTTGTAACGTTTGTCACAGCCAGATGGTTCGTCCTTTCCGCTCAGAGACTGAACGTTACGGTCACTACTCTGTTGCTGGTGAGAGTGTTTGGGAACACCCATTCCTTTGGGGCTCTAAGCGTACAGGCCCGGATTTAGCTCGTGTTGGTGGTCGTTATTCTGACGAATGGCACCGTGTTCACCTGTTAGATCCTCGTGAGCTTGTACCTGAGTCAAACATGCCAGGTTTCCCGTGGCTAGCTGAAAACGTTTTAGACGGTAAGCTAACTCAGAAGAAACTTGAGCTATTTCGTGATCAGTTCGGCGTTCCATACACTGATGAAGAGATCGCGAATTCGGCTAAAGAAGTAGAAGGTAAAACAGAGATGGATGCAATCATCGCTTACCTTCAGTCTCTTGGTCATGCAATGAAGTAAGGGGATCATATGGATTTCGGTACAATTCATAGTATTTATACCGTTGTACTCTTCGCTAGTTTTATTGGCATCGTATGGTGGGCATTTAGTAAAAAGCGTAAAGCACGCTTTGAAGAAGATGCCAACTTGGTGTTTGCTGACGAAGAACAAAAGACCCCTAATAACCAAGGAGTGAAGAAGTAATGACTACATTCTGGAGTCTCTGGATTATCGTGATTACTGTCGGTACGCTAGTAGGCTGTGCGATTCTCCTGACTTGGTGCGCTAAAGATAAAATGGGCGTCGAGGAAGGGGAAGACATGGGCCACGAGTACGATGGTATTCGCGAGCTAAACAACCCTCTACCAAAGTGGTGGACTTACCTGTTTGTAAGCACATTTGTGTTCGCAGCAGTTTACCTTGCCCTATTCCCAGGTCTAGGTAGCTTCAAGGGCTTTTTAAACTGGCAGAGTTCGGCTCAAACCGTTCGCTCACTAGAAGAGTCAAAAGAAGCCATCGCTGCAGCACAAGAGAACAAGCAACTAAACCAATATGCAAAAGAACTGGATGATGCCGACGCTTACTTCGGCGAAGCATTCCGTAAACTTGCGCACAATGACAGTGGTCTACGCCCAATTCCTGAAATTGCGCAAGATCCTGAAGCATTAAAAGTTGGTCAGCGTTTGTTTTTGCAAAACTGTTCTCAATGCCATGGCTCTGATGCACGTGGTCAGAAAGGCTTCCCTAACCTGACTGATGATGCATGGCTATATGGTGGCGAGCCAGCAGCGATCGTTACAACCATCATGCACGGCCGTATTGGTCAAATGCCAGCATGGAAAGATGCCCTTGGTGAGCAAGGTGTTCAAGAAGTTGTAAGTTACACACTTAGTTTATCTGGTCGTAAAGTAAATGCTCGTGAAGCCGCGGCAGGTAAAGCACGCTTCGTAGTGTGTGCTGCTTGTCATGGTACCGATGGTAAGGGTAACCCTGCAGTCGGTGCGCCTGACCTTACAGACCAAGACTGGTTATTTGGTGACTCTCGTGCAGCTGTAACAGAAACCGTAATGAACGGACGCTCAGGCGTAATGCCTGCGTGGAAAGACATTTTGGGTGAAGATAAAGTTCAGCTCGTTGCCTCATATGTCTGGAGTTTAAGTAACTCAGAGAGTAAGTAACTGAGATATTACGTAACATAGCAATAACAGCCCCTTTCATAGGGGCTGTCTTTCCTTTAAATTTAACGCCTTACATTTTTTCATTTAGCTGTTGAGAACTTTTTTATGGTAAAGCCTTGGTATAAACAATTTTGGCCGTGGTTCCTAATCATCCTTCCTCTTACTGTCGTAGTTTGGACTGTGATTACTGTGGTCGTTTTCTCGAACAACTCTGTTTCTTTAGTCGCCGAGGATTACTATAAAAAAGGCAAAGGTATTAATATCGACATTAGTAAAATGAATGTCGCTCGTGACCTAGGTCTTAACGCTGAGATTTCCTCTGAAAATAACAATGTTGTGATTGTTTTCGCTAAAGGGAAGCTACCTCATTACCCTGCTCTAACGGCCACTTTCACTCATCGTACTCTTCCTGATCGTGACTTCACAAAGCTTGTAACAGCGGATGCATCTGGTAATTACCGACTAAAAGCTGAGGAATCTATTCAAGGACCATGGTTTGTTGAACTACAACCACACGACAAGCAATGGATGATCCAAGGTAAAGTTGAGTTTCCTGCCTCTTCAACACCGTTAATGAAGTAAGCATATGTGTAAATCCTGTTATCACTGCGGTGAAGATGTACCAGCCAACACGGATTTCAAAGTAGAAATATTGGGTGAAATTCGCGACATGTGTTGTCCGGGCTGCGAAACTGTGGCGCAGACTATTGTCGATAGTGGTCTTGTATCATATTACCAATACCGCACTGCGCCTGCAGAAAAGGCAGATCTAGTACCAGAGCAACTCCAAGCTTTAATTCATTATGACAATGCGGATGTACAATCTGAATTCGTACGAAATCGCGAAAATGTTTCTGAAGTAACCCTTTCTTTGGAAGGCGTTTCATGTGCCGCTTGTGCGTGGTTAATCGAAAAGCAAGTTTCTAATACGGCCGGGTTGGTATCTATCCGTGTTAATACAACCACCAATCGAGCGTTACTAGCCTGGGATAAAACTCAGGTACGGTTAAGCGAGCTCCTTTCCGTTATACATAAACTTGGTTACAAAGCTGCACCTTTTGAAGCAGATAAGCAAGAAGCTTCTTACCATCGAATGATGAAGCAATATCTATATCGGCTAGGTATTGCAGGTTTAGCAACCATGCAGGTCATGATGCTCGCCGTTGCACTGTATCTCGAAGTCTTTGGTGATTTAGAGCCAGAGTTTAAAAGTTACTTTCGTTGGGTAAGTTTGATTTTTGCTACTCCTGTTTTGCTTTATTCCGCTCTTCCATTTTACTTAAACGCATGGCGCAGTATCAAAGGCCGAACCCTTGGTATGGATGTCCCGGTTTCTATCGCGTTGATCTTTGCCTATGTTGCAAGTTTAGTTGCAACAGTAACTGAACAAGGCGAAGTCTTCTTTGAATCTATCTCGATGTTTACCTTCTTTTTGTTAGTAGGTCGATTCTTAGAGATGCGCGCTCGTCGCAAAGCTGCTGCAGCGAGTGGTAACCTTCTTAAGTTGATTCCGGCAATTGCTACAACGCTGGACGGTGATCAGATACCCGTGAAGACGCTAAAAGTTGGCGATCGTATCCGCGTTCTACCTGGTGAACATATCCCCGCTGACGGTAAAGTTATTTCAGGCCGTATTCATATTGATGAATCCATGCTAACGGGTGAGTCAGTGCACGTTGTGAAACGAGAAGGCGATATTGTTTATGCGGGAACGCTAAACGGAGACGAATCATTTGAACTTGAGGTAGTAAGCTCAAAGGCCGATTCAATGATTTCTAACATCGTGCGTTTACAAGATGAAGCTCAACACTCCAAACCTAAAATTGCGGAAATTGCAGACATTGTCGCCCGTTACTTTGTTGGTGTGATTCTTATCATCTCTGCTGGTACTTGGTTTTACTGGCATCAAACAAAACCAGATGATGCGTTTTGGATCATGCTGTCTGTGTTAGTCGCTACGTGTCCATGTGCGCTATCTCTGGCCACACCGACCGCACTCACTTGTGCTACCTCTAGAATGGGTAATTTTGGCATTTTACTTCGTAAAGGCCATGTGTTTGAGACATTATGTAAGATCAACCACTTAGTTGTAGATAAAACAGGCACTCTAACGAAAGGTGATATTGAGATCTGTGAAACAAAGGTACTTAGTGATCTCCCACAGAAAGATTGTCTATCACTAGCTGCAGCTTTAGAGGCTCATGCAAACCACCCTATCGCTCGTTCTTTTGCAACTTTCACCAATGATGACTTTATCGTGTCTGATGTGCAAAACGTGATTGGGTCAGGGATTGAAGGGATATGGAATGGCAAAATCGTTAAGATAGGCAGTGCGGCTTTTGTTCAAGGCAAAGAAAGTGGTGAAAGCCAGGCGGTCTATCTGTCGGTTGATGGCAAGCATGTCGCTAGCTTTTACTACCGCGACCCTATCCGAAAAGAAAGCAAAGCCTTTATTCAACGTTTTGCTGACGCTGGAATTAAGACAACCCTGCTAACTGGTGATTCTCTCTCAAACGCCCAACCAGTGGCGAATGAAATTGGTATCGGTCACATCGTCGCGTCAGCAAAGCCAGAAGATAAGCTTGCATACCTTAAGAGCTTGGACGAAAACAGTATCACTATGATGGTTGGTGATGGAATCAATGACGCGCCGACTCTCGCCGGAGCTCACCTTTCTGTCGCAATGGGCGGTGGTACAGATGTCGCTAAAGCTTCTGCAGATATGACGTTACTTGGGGATAATCTCGAAAAGCTACTAGAAGCACGTTTGCTTGCACTGCGTACAAGAAAGATTATTCGAGAAAACTTGGCTTGGTCTTTGGGTTACAACCTGTTAATTTTGCCTTTGGCGGTCGCAGGTTTAGTGGCTCCCTACATTGCAGTAGTTGGCATGTCTGCAAGCTCAATTATCGTTGTATCTAACTCTTTGCGCCTGCTCAAAGAGAAATAAGTAGAGAAAGCAAACATGGAAAGTCTTTATATATTGATTCCCATCGCTATCGTTCTCGTTTGTGTTGCTGTCGCCGTTTTTCTTTGGGCGGTAAGAAGCGATCAGTTTGAAGATCTTGAACGGCAAGGGCACAACATTCTTCTCGACGAAGAAGACCAATCTAATAGTGATAAAAAGTAGCGACCTTTATGACTCCTGATTTTATCGGTGCGTTGATGATCGGCTTAGTAGGAGCCGGTCATTGTATGGGTATGTGTGGTGGTATCGCGTCTCTGCTTACCATGGGCTCTTCTGCTAAAAATAAAACCACCCCTCTTATCCCCCTCTTCTACAACCTCGGACGATTGATCAGTTATACCTTAATAGGAGCATTAGTGGGTGGTGCTATATCAGGTTTATCTGAGCTTAGTGGGTTAACGCATTCTCTTGCTTGGTTAAGGCTGATTGCTGCGTTATTCATGATTCTGGTCGCGCTGTATATTGCTAAATGGTGGCAAGGCTTACTTTTAATAGAAAAGCTAGGGCAGTATCTCTGGCGCTTTATCTCGCCGGCAGGGAAGAGTTTGTTGCCATTAAAGCATCCTCTTCACGCGTTGCCATTTGGCTTTATTTGGGGTTGGTTACCATGTGGTTTAGTTTATTCAGCGCTTACTTGGTCGGCGGTTTCTGGTAGTGCGATGAACGGCGGCCTAATTATGCTTGCGTTTGGGCTCGGAACGCTACCTGCAATGCTTATTATTGGATACGGTGCCAATCATTTTCAGAAATTACAAAAATCATTAATATTTAGAAATATTTCAGCATTAATCCTTATTGGCTATGGTACGTATACCGCTGTAGGAGCCTTAGCATTACTCGGTTTCATATAACGTTAAACTCTATTGAGGTGACATTTTTGCTACCCTTTAGGATTAAGCGATGCTAAAATATTGATGTATATCAAATAGTGAAAGGTTGTTATGATTTCTGAAAAACCTGCAACAAAGCGTATCCAATCAGGCGGTTGCGCCATTCATTGCCAAGATTGTAGCATTAGTCAACTGTGTATCCCGTTCACTCTAAATGAGGCAGAACTTGACCAGCTTGACCAAATCATCGAACGTAAGAAGCCTATTCAAAAAGGACAAGAGCTTTTTAAGGCCGGTGATGAGCTAAAATCGCTATACGCTATCCGCTCTGGTACCATCAAGAGCTATACGATCACAGAGCAAGGTGATGAGCAAATCACAGCGTTTCACTTAGCTGGAGACTTAGTCGGTTTCGATGCTATCACTGGTGACTCCCACCCTAGCTTTGCTCAAGCACTCGAAACGTCGATGGTATGTGAAATCCCATACGAAATTTTAGACGATCTATCGGGTAAAATGCCTAAGCTTCGCCAGCAAATCATGCGTTTGATGAGTAACGAAATTAAAGGTGATCAGGAAATGATTTTGCTTCTTTCTAAAAAGAACGCAGAAGAGCGACTAGCTGCTTTCCTTTACAACCTATCAACGCGTTTTTCTCAGCGTGGCTTCAGCCCTAGAGAGTTTCGTTTAACTATGACTCGTGGTGATATTGGCAACTACCTTGGTCTTACAGTCGAAACGATCAGTCGTTTGTTAGGTCGTTTCCAGAAATCTGAGATCCTAAGCGTAAAAGGTAAATATATCACTATCTTAGACCACGATGCATTGATGGAACTTGCTGGTGTAACTAAAGAATAATACACCCTAATTATTGATGTAGCTCGAAAATGAGCTACATCATATTTCTCATAAATTCCTTTCGAAAGTCCTCAAAAAGTTCTCCAAACTAAGCTACAGTAAAAATGTACGGTGAGTACTCCAAAATACTGATTTAATTTACATTCAGTATCTGGTTTTGCAATAGAAGTGGGCTTAGTTATGAGTATATACAGTAAGATCCTTGTTGTAGCTGACATCAATAATGATGAGCAGCCCGCACTTGCAAGAGCTGTTCAATTAGCTCAGAAAAGTGTATCTAGAAGCCGAATCACTTTCTTTTTATCCATTTACGATTTCTCGTATGACATGACGTCAATGCTATCAGTGGATGAAAGAGATGCTATGCGTCGAGGTGTCATTCATCAGCGTGAGCAGTGGATGCGTAAAATTGCTCAACCATACCTAAACGATGGCTTCGACTTTGATGTTTGTGTTGTCTGGCACAACCGCCCTTATGAGGCGATTATTGCTGAAGTCTATGCAGGCAATCATGACCTAGTCATCAAAGGCACACGTAAGCATGATGTTTTAGAGTCTGTCATTTTCACACCGACAGATTGGCACTTGTTGCGAAAATGCCCTATTCCAGTGCTTCTTATCAAGAATGCTGCTTGGCCGGAACAAGCAAGTATCCTTGCCTCAGTACATGTGGGCTCAGAAAACCCGACTCATATTGATCTCAACGATACGATGGTCGAGCGATTAAAAGAAATCACCACTCGGCTTGAGGCCAAGCCATATCTTGTAAACGCCTATCCCGTTACACCGGCGAATATTACGATTGAACTTCCTGAATTTGACCCAACGACTTATACCGATGCAGTGCGAGGTCATCATTTAACGGCTATGAAAGCACTACGCCAAAAACATGGTCTTGATGAAGAACAAACGATAGTTGAGCAAGGTTTACCTGAAGATGTCATTCCGGCAGCTGCAGAGCGCTTGAACGCAGCAATGGTTATTTTAGGTACCACAGGGCGAACAGGGCTTTCTGCTGTCTTTATTGGTAATACAGCGGAGCACGTAATTGATAAAATAAATTGCGACGTGTTGGCTCTAAAACCAAAAGGCTACATTAGCCCTCTCGACCCAAATACAGCAACCTAATCTCTCTTTAGTATTGCTATGTATTGAGCGCTTTCAAATAAGCGCTAATAAATCCCCCGAATACAGGGGGATTTTTGTTTGGGAACAGTTAAAGCGTTGGGTACAAAAAAGGAGGTCTAATTGACCTCCTTTTTTACGAGTTAGATGTTCGTAACATCGATGAACATCGATTCATCAATATTCGTCGAAGAAACGACAGCCTCATTAAATTCATACTCTTCGCGGTTACCTTCACGATCTAGCGGTAAGTTAACAAAGTCGAACAATTCGCGGTCTGCTAGTTGGCTTGGGCTTACGTTTTGAATTGATTTAAAAATTGCTTCCACACGCCCTGGCGTCTTCTTATCCCATTCAATCAACATTGCTTTTATAGATTGACGCTGAAGGTTCTCTTGAGAGCCACAAAGGTTACACGGAATTATTGGGAAATCCTTGTGCTCAGCGTATTTGATCAAATCTTTTTCACGACAGTAAGTCAATGGACGAATGACCACGTTACGGCCATCATCAGAGCGTAGCTTTGGTGGCATCGCTTTAAGGCGAGAGCCGTGGAACATATTCAAGAACATTGTTTCGACGATGTCATCCATGTGATGACCTAGCGCAAGCTTAGTTGCACCAATCTTCTCTGCAAATGAATACAGCGTACCACGTCGCAGGCGTGAACACAGACCACAAGTGGTTTTGCCTTCTGGTACCTTCTCTTTTACGACGGAATACGTGTCCTTATCGACGATATAGTAAGGGATATTCAGTGTTTCGAAATACTCTGGCAGAATGTGCTCAGGGAAGCCCGGTTGTTTTTGGTCTAGGTTTACCGCAACCACTTCAAATTTGATCGGTGCGGCTTTTTGAAGATTCAGCAGGATATCAAGCATCGCGAATGAATCTTTACCACCGCTAATACATGCCATTACAACATCGCCTTCTTCGATCATGTTGTAATCAGTAATGGCATTTCCAACATG
Organism: Vibrio sp. D431a; assembly: GCF_030248655.1. Lineage (NCBI taxonomy): Bacteria > Pseudomonadati > Pseudomonadota > Gammaproteobacteria > Vibrionales > Vibrionaceae > Vibrio > Vibrio sp. D431a. The sequence continues at coordinate 66,942 of NZ_JAHGAP010000007.1, forward strand.
TCTTCTTAGGCGTTTCTGAAGCTTGTTGAATTCTAGGGTTTCTTTTCTTGTATCTATTTGGTTCATTGCGGGCTCTCACATCGCCGATAAATCGACTAGGACTTCCTAACATGGGTTTCTTTGGGGCGTGGATTATACGAGCTTTTTACGCAGGATTAAATGCTTGTCTTATTGAGTCTTTAAGAAAAGAGTGTGAAAGATACTTTAGTTACGGTCAAAATTAAAAAAGAGCTGCGATTGCAGCCCTTTCTAAACGTTCAGTGTTCATTTCTTTGCGTTAGGTAGATAAGGTAACACTCGCATCGTCGGTTCTGGTAGTGTCATTGTGCCACCTTGCCCTATTTCACTTAGTGCGACTTGTATCTTGCCATTGACAATTGGCTTTTCGGTTCCGTTTGAGAAAATCACTTTATCATTCAGTTGATTTGCAAACTCCATCGTCACACCTTGAACTTCCGGTGTAAACCAACCCGCAAACATACCGCCTAAATCTTCCAGCATCGTCTGCATTTGAGGTAGAAGAGGCTTAAGTTGCTCGTAAGAAACGTTACCCTGTAATGGTTCTTTGGTCATCACGACAAGTGAGTAATCGCAACGTGTATCTTTTGGGGTATCGATAAAAACCAACGGATTCGCTGACTTTAAGTTTTTATCAACAGGTAAAGGCAACTCTTGTGAAGCAGGGATAACAAACTCTTCATAGTGCTCTTCTTTTTCCATCCAAGCTTTTTCTATCGTACAAATTTGTTTAGTTTTTGCGTCCACAAAAAAGACACCAACTTTCACATCGTCATGCCCTTCTTTATTGTTGTTTTTTAGTTGAGTGTATAACTTTGAGTACGTGAACATGTACTCTTGAGCTTGGGTTATCGGCGATACAAGAATTAGCGCCGCACTTCCCAATAGACTTAGGCTTAACTTTTTCATTTTATCCGTTATTTTATTGCGTCCAGTAGGCGTTGTTATGACGAATCATAGCGCGAAGATCGTGTACATAGGCGATGCCACGTTCAGAATAGGCTAGCAACCCATGCGTTAACTCTGACGCGGTTGCAACCGTTAACAAGCCCTTGTTCTTTTCAGCCAGAGATGTTCTGATTTCACGCAGGTCTGCATACGCTGGGTTTCGATTAACATTCATAAAGTAGCCATGAACAGACTGTTGTACAGAATCGAATTTTTCAACTTCATGAACTTTGTTAGCGCCACGTTGCGCTGGAACAATTCCACAGCCCTTTTTATAACACCATTGGCCGAACAAGTTGTTTGCTTGAGTAGCAAAACGAGAAGTGCCCCACGCAGATTCATTTGCCGCTTGAGTTAGAACCAAGGCTTCAGGTAAGACGTTCACTCGCACAAGCATCTCGTCTAGCCATGCTTGATCAATCTTATCGTTACTCAAGGGCAACGAATACAGAGATGATAACCGCTGAGCATACTCTTGTTGTTCTTGCGTCACTTGTCCCACCTTTAAAGAGGTAAGAAAGGCCCGCTCATGACGAATTCGTTGATTCTCAAGAGCAATTTTAGGCCTTAAAAAATCAAAAAAAGCAGCTTTTTTCTCTTTCGTATCTTTTATTGAATTGAAGTCTGGGATATCACCGATGTATGGCAAGTGTGATAAATCGACATGCTTAATCTTGCCAGAGAGTACGTCAGGATTTTCCACATATTTAAACTGTTTCTCGTAGTGTAAATATGGGCCTATAGAAATAAAAGTGGCGGCTATACAGGTTGCCGCCACTCGTAAACTTATTGATTTCAAAGAATTAGGCATCAAACACCTGTGAGTTACCATCGTGATCATTATCGTTTTTCTGTGTTGTAACGATCTTAAGCTTAATTCCAAACATTTCGCGGTAGAGTATGCCTTTCAAATGGAAGAAGAATGGCAGCACAAAAATCAAGCCAATACCGTAGAACATTGCTGCAATAATAAACATTAACATCACGCCTAAGTAAAGCCCCGCGACCACAAAAATCTTCTTGTTGATTGCGCGAAGTGATAACAGCAACGCTTGCATTGGTGGCACCCTTTTCTCACAAATCAACAAAATAGAGTGACTAAATGCCAAGGAAAGATACAGCGACAGTAAAGGAAAAATCATACCAACCACACCTTGTAGCATTAAGCTCATGAGCGTTGCTAGAATAACAGGAATGGTGAACTGCAACCCCTTTCCAACATGGCGCAACTTAGTCTTCAGGCCGGCGACATGGCTCATAGCCATCAAGCTGATCCCCGCATAAATTGGTGCGCTAATCACCTCATAACTGAAATTCGCGACATAAATAGAAGACACAATATCGTTTGTGAACGACTCTGGGTTCTCAAATGCATCAAGAATAACGCTCAAATCGCCCAACTGCAGTTTTAATGCAATATAGAAAATACCTAACTGGACAAAAAGCAATACAATAATGGCAGGAGAAAATGATAAAAAGTGCTGGATGGTTGCTCGCCAAGCTTCGTTAAAAACCGCGCCAGCTTTAAGCTCGTAGTTGCCAGACAAAGCTCGCTCTACACTCCCCCCAAGATTGAAATCTTTCTCAAAATCGTCGTTCATAGTTTATCCAAGACTAACTTGTAAAATTTTGACTGGAATTCCAGTCAATTAATGTAATCGTCATTATAAAGAAATCTTTCCACATCTAACATCACAACTCACCTACAATCCTTGCAATCTCAACTGTATGGTTGATAATTGACCACTTTCAAGGTCATGAAATTGAAACAATTGTTGAACAAAGTTTAGTGCTATCAAACTGTGTCTAGATGCCAATTAATCTCATAAAAACAGTATGGTAAGGAATGATGGCTTTTTCCTGCAAAATTATTTCTGTTTCAAGATAAGAAAATGCTTTAATTTCACACTTTTGGTGATTATGATGCGCGCCTCAAAAGTGAATGGTTAGTGTCACATCAGCTGGGATAATCCCGGCTTGAACGTGGGGGAAATACAGACGTTGAACGCAAAACCGCAAGCAGGAAAGCCAGTTATTCGTTTATCTGGTATTAGTAAAAGTTTCGATGGTAAGGAAATCATCGGTAATTTAAATCTGGATGTTAATCATGGTGAATTTCTGACGATTCTCGGGCCTTCTGGTTGTGGTAAGACAACAGTTTTACGCATGATTGCAGGTTTTGAAACGGCAGATAACGGTCAAATTATTTTGGATGACCAGGATGTAACACAGGTTCCTGCAGAGCAAAGGCACGTCAACACGGTATTTCAGAGTTATGCACTCTTCCCTCATATGACCGTATTTGAAAACGTTGCTTTTGGTCTTCGCATGCAGAAAACACCTGCAGCAGAGATCGAGCCACGAGTTATGGATGCGCTTCGCATGGTTCGCCTAGAAAAAATGGCACAGCGTAAGCCTCACCAACTTTCTGGTGGTCAACAACAACGTATCGCCATTGCGCGTGCGGTTGTGAACAAGCCAAAAGTACTGCTGCTAGATGAATCTCTATCTGCACTTGATTACAAACTGCGTAAGCAAATGCAAATCGAGCTTAAACAGCTTCAGCGTCAGCTTGGTATTACCTTTATCTTCGTTACGCACGATCAGGAAGAAGCCCTATCGATGTCTGACCGCATTATTGTAATGCGCGATGGTGTTATCGAGCAGGATGGTTCTCCACGTGAGATTTACGAAGAGCCGAAGAACCTATTTGTTGCTCGCTTTATCGGTGAGATCAACGTATTCAACGCAACCATGCTAGAGCGTATCGACGAGAAACGTATCCGTGCAGAAATCGAAGGTGTCGAATCTGTTGTTTACTACGATCAGGAAGCGCAAGCAGGTGAAAAACTGCAAGTACTACTTCGCCCAGAAGACTTACGTATCGAAGAGATCAAAGAGTCTGAAGAAAAAGGCATCGTAGGTCACGTAACAGAGCGTACCTATAAAGGTATGACGCTTGATTCAGTTATCCAATTGGATTCGGGCATGCGTGTAATGGTTAGCGAATTCTTTAACGAAGATGATCCTGATGTGGACCACTCACTTGGCCAGAAAGTCGCTATCACTTGGGTTGAGAGCTGGGAGGTAGTCCTCAATGATAAGCAAGAAGATTAATCTTCAAAACGCGATCATTACCTTAATCGTCGGTTGGTTAACACTTTTCGTGTTGGTACCAAATGTGATGATTATCGGTACGAGTTTCTTAACGCGTGATGAAGCAAACTTAATCGAAATGACATTTACTTTCGACAACTACTTACGTCTACTCGACCCCTTGTATGCGAAAGTGCTGATGCACTCGTTCTACATGGCGATCGTGGCGACGTTGTTGTGTTTAGTAATTGGTTACCCATTTGCTTACATCATAGCGAAAATGCCAGAGAAATGGCGCCCATTTATGTTGTTCTTAGTTATCGTACCTTTTTGGACAAACTCTCTTATCCGTACTTACGGCCTGAAGATTGTTCTGGGTACACAAGGTATTTTGAACAAATCATTAATGGCGATGGAAATCATCGATAAGCCATTACGTATTATGTACACCGAAACAGCAGTAATGATTGGTCTTGTGTACATCCTGCTTCCATTTATGATTCTGCCGCTTTACTCGGCAATCGAGAAGTTGGACAACACTTATATCGAGGCGGCGAAAGATCTTGGTGCGAACAAGTTCCAAACCATTACGAAAGTGATTCTACCTCTGACAATGCCTGGCATTATCGGTGGTTGTTTGTTGGTTCTGCTACCAGCACTAGGTATGTTCTACATCTCTGACCTTCTTGGTGGTGCGAAGAACCTACTGATTGGTAACGTTATTAAGAGCCAAGTATTGAACGCTCGTGACTGGCCATTTGGTGCTGCGACCAGTATCGCCCTCACCTTCGCAATGGCTGTGATGCTTTACGCTTACTACAGAGCAGGCAAACTATTGAATAAGAAAGTGGAGCTAGACTAATGGGACGCACAGTTAGATTTAGCTTTATGGCGCTGGTGTATGCATTTTTGTATCTGCCAATCATCGTCTTAATTGTTAACTCATTTAATGCCAACAAATTTGGTATGAAATGGGGTGGTTTCACCACGAAATGGTACGAAACCTTAGTAAATAACGACAGCCTAATGCAAGCTGCATGGCATTCATTGAACGTAGCGGTATTCTCAGCGACAGCAGCAACCATCATTGGTAGCTTAACGGCCGTTGCCCTATTCCGTTACTCGTTCAAAGGTAAAGGTGCGGTAAACGGCATGCTGTTTGTCGTGATGATGTCTCCCGATATTGTAATGGCGATTTCATTACTTGCTCTGTTCCTAGTATTAGGCGCACAGCTTGGCTTCTTTACACTATTGATTGCTCACATCACCTTTTGTCTACCATTCGTTGTGGTAACTGTATACAGCCGCTTAAATGGCTTTGATGTGAAAATGTTGGAAGCAGCAAAAGACCTTGGTGCAAGCGAGTGGGTTATCTTGAAACAGATCATCCTTCCTCTCGCTAAACCAGCGGTTGCCGCAGGTTGGTTATTGAGCTTTACCCTGTCTTTGGACGATGTGATCATCAGCTCGTTTGTAACGGGTCCAACATACGAAATCTTGCCATTGAAGATTTACTCCATGGTTAAGGTGGGCATTTCACCGGAAGTGAACGCCCTAGCAACGGTGATGTTGATTGTTTCTTTGGTCTTGGTAGTAATTTCTCAGTTGCTAGCAAGAGAAAAAGTGAAGTAGAATCCGCACCTGTTAACATCACGAAACAGAATGGTTACATGCCATTCTGTTTTTCTATCTATCGTCCAAAATTGGACAACGTTTGGTTTGGAGCTAACGTCAATGAAAAAATGGGCTACTCTATTAGCTGGTAGTGCATGTGCGCTTTCTCTGTTCTCTGGTACAGCGACAGCGGATGATAAAGAACTAGTATTTATGAACTGGGGTCCTTACATCAACAGTAATATCCTAGAGCAATTTACTAAAGAAACTGGCATCAAAGTGATCTACTCGACTTACGAGTCGAACGAAACTTTGTATGCAAAGCTAAAAACCCATAACCAAGGTTATGACCTAGTAGTACCTTCAACGTACTTCGTGGCGAAGATGCGTGACGAAGGCATGCTACAAAAGATCGATAAGACTAAGCTGAAAAACTTCGGCAACCTAGATAAAAACTACCTAGACAAGCCTTACGATCCAAGTAACGACTACTCTATCCCACACGTTGTTGCGATTACAGGCCTAGCGGTTAACGCAGATATGTACGATCCAAACGACTTCCAAAGCTGGGCTGACCTATGGAAGCCTGAGCTTGAAGGTCAAGTAATGTTGATGGACGACACTCGTGAAGTGTTCCATATCGCTCTGCGTAAACTTGGCTACTCAGGTAACTCAAAAGACCCTAAGCAAATCGATGAAGCGTACGCTGAGCTACAAAAGTTGATGCCTAACGTTTTAGTTTTCAACTCTGACAACCCTGGCGCACCTTACATGTCTGGTGAAGTGGGCATTGGTATGCTTTGGAACGGTAGCGCCGCAGCGGCACAAAGTGAAGGCCTGAACCTTAAACTCGTTTTTCCTAAAGAAGGCGGTATCGGCTGGGTTGATAACTTCGCTATCTCTTCCGGTGCGAAGAACGTAGAAGCCGCTCACAAGATGATTGACTTCCTACTGCGCCCAGAAATCGCAGAGCAAATCTCTCGTGATACTGGCTACCTAACGGCGGTGGAAGAATCGAATGCTAAGTTTAAAGACGTTGCCCCACTGTTCCCTTCTCAAGAAGACCTTGACCGCGTTGAATGGCAAGATGCGGTTGGTGATCTAACCGTTAAGTACGAAGATTATTTCCTCAAGCTGAAAGCGGGACAATAATCTAGCTTGTGTAACAAGTCATCAACCATAGGAAAATAGGCAGCAATACGCTGCCTATTTTTGTCTTAGGCTGATATAATCGCGCGTTGCTAGGTTTATTTGTCTTGGTATCATAGATTTATCGTCTCATAACAAGGAGACAACGATATTCAAGCTAAATGAACATATTTGTGCTTACTGCGATTTGGCTCAAATTGATAACTCCAACTAGTATTGACTTGTCCAATCGCGAAACAAAACGGAAAACAAATGAAAAGTAAATTCTACGCAAGCGCTCTATGTGCAGCGACGCTCATCGCTACCCCTGCAATGGCTGCTGATCAAGAACTGTATTTCTACAACTGGTCGGAATACATTCCAAACGAAGTTCTTGAAGACTTTACAAAAGAAACTGGAATCAAAGTTATTTACTCTACATACGAATCTAACGAGAGTATGTATGCAAAACTAAAAACTCAAGGTTCTGGTTACGACTTGGTAGTACCGTCTACCTATTTCGTCTCTAAAATGCGTAAAGAAGGCATGCTACAACAGATCGACAAAGAGAAATTATCTCATTTTGCCGATCTTGATACTAACTTCCTAAACAAACCGTTCGATCCGAACAACAACTACTCTATCCCATACATTTGGGGGGCGACCGGTATTGGTATCAATGCTGACATGCTAGACAAGTCATCGGTTTCTAAATGGGATGATTTCTGGGATAGCAAGTGGGAAGGTCAACTAATGCTGATGGATGATTCTCGCGAAGTATTCCACATTGCATTGACTAAGCTTGGTTACTCACCAAACACGACTAACCCAGAAGAAATCAAAGCCGCTTACGAAGAACTGAAAAAGCTAATGCCAAACGTATTAGTATTTAACTCAGACTTTCCTGCAAACCCTTACCTTGCGGGTGAAGTTTCACTAGGCATGCTTTGGAACGGTTCTGCATACATGGCTCGTCAAGAAGGCGCGAACATCGACATCATCTGGCCAGAAAAAGGCACTATCTTCTGGATGGACAGCCTAGCAATTCCAACTGGCGCAAAGAACGTTGACGCCGCTCATAAGATGATCGATTTCCTACTACGTCCTGAGAATGCAGCTAAAATCGCACTAGAGATTGGTTACCCTACTCCAGTTAAAACGGCACACGATCTGCTACCGAAAGAATTTGCTAATGATCCAAGCATCTTCCCACCACAAGAAGTGATGGACAGCGGTACTTGGCAAGATGAAGTTGGCGAAGCGAGCGTAATGTACGATGAGTACTTCCAAAAGCTAAAAGTGAACAACTAATTCGTTAGTTTTAAAGATATGAAAAAGCGGCTCATGAGCCGCTTTTTTGCTCTTAATGACAAGACAAAAACTCTTCCTGTTGAAGTTATTACGCTCTTTCTTTTCCTTCTAGAGCCAGTATCTCGTCAACTAATTTTGGAACCTCAACGCTTGCTTTTCCGTAGCGTTTTTCCTCAAATTCACTTTCTACCGCACTAGGTTCTAGGTTAATTTCAATGGTATGTGCGCCGTGCATTTTTGCATCATGAACAAAACCTGCTGCGGGATACACAACGCCAGAAGTCCCAATCGAAATAAACAAATCTGCTTCTTCTAATGACGCGTAGATATCACCCATTCGCAGTGGCATTTCACCAAACCAAACAATATGTGGTCGCATTTGTGAAGGGATCTGACAACAATGACAAAGCTCGCCAGTCTTAATGTCCTCATTGTGCTCTACTACTTGGCTAGATTCACTACAGCGGGCCTTGAGCAACTCACCATGCATGTGAATCACATTCTGACTGCCTCCTCTTTCGTGAAGGTTGTCTATATTTTGAGTGATGACCGTCACTTTACCTTCTAACTCAGCCTCTAAACGACCCAATGCTTCATGCGCTGCATTAGGCTTTATCGCATTATCTTGAAGTTTCTTGCGGCGTTGGTTGTAAAAATCTTGAACAAGGTCCGGATCGCGAGCAAACCCTTCAGGCGTTGCTACATCTTCGATACGGTGATTCTCCCATAGGCCATCTTGCGCACGAAATGTTTGAATACCAGATTCGGCCGAGATACCTGCACCAGTAAGTACTACAATATTTCTATAAGGGAAATTCATAACTCATCCTTGCTGTTTTTTCATTAGCTTAACACTGAAAGAATAGCAACAGTAGTAATATGGATTAGACCATAGTCGTAATGGTCACTATTAGAATTACAATTTAAGAGGAACAGCAATGAGACAAGTATCTCTAGCGTTTATATTGCTTATGACTTTGGCAGGCTGTCAACTTACCAATGTTGAAGGCGAAGTCGATGATGTAAAGGTAAGAGTCAGCACCAATGATGATGACCATCGAGGTAATGGTAATTTCTGTCCTCCGGGCCAAGCCAAGAAAGACAATTGCTAAAAGAGCGGCTTTATGCCGCTCCCATATTGGCCTCAATCCTCGTTGGTCGAAGATATTTTATGAATGGCTAGGTCAGCGCCATTGAATTCGTCTTCTTCTGAAAGCCTCAGTCCCATACTGGTATTAATCGCACCGTAGACTACAAGTGCACCAAGCGCTGCGATGGAAAGGCCCAAAAGCGTTCCTAGAAGCTGAACGATAATGCTCACGCCACCTAGCCCACCCAATGCGCTTTGACCAAAAATCCCAGCGGCAATACCACCCCAAGCGCCACATACACCGTGTAAAGGCCAGACACCCAGCACATCATCAATCTTGGTTTTGTTTTGTAGGTGGGTAAAAAGATAAACAAATAGCACGCCAGCAATCGCACCTGTCACTAAAGCACCGATAGGATGCATTAAGTCTGAGCCCGCACATACAGCAACCAAGCCAGCCAGTGGGCCATTATGAATAAAGCCAGGGTCATTCTTACCAGCCAACAATGACGCGACAATGCCTCCGACCATTGCCATCAATGAGTTCATAGCCACCAAGCCACTTATGCCTGACACAGTTTGAGCTGACATGACGTTGAAGCCAAACCACCCCACACATAAGATCCAAGCTCCCAAGGCCAAAAATGGAATATTCGAAGGTGCAAAGTTGGTGTGCTTTCCTGCTCGAACTCTGCCTTTTCTCATGCCCAAAAACACGACGGCAACAAGCGCTATCCAGCCGCCAACACCATGCACAACGACTGAACCTGCAAAATCGTGGAAGCCATAACCAAAGGTATTTTCAAACCAAGCTTGAACACCAAAGTTTCCGTTCCAGATCATTCCCTCAAATAACGGGTATACGATGCCGACAGTGAAAAATGTTGCGATTAGAATCGGATAAAAACGAGCTCGTTCTGCAATACCACCAGAAACAATAGCAGGAATCGCTGCAGCGAAAGTCAGCAAGAAAAAGAACTTCACCAACTCGTAACCATTGCCTTGAGATAACGTCTCTGCATCGGCAAAGAAGGTGCCGCCATAAGCGACCCAGTATCCAATGAAAAAATACGCAATGGCGGAAATACCGAAATCGGCCAAGATTTTAACTAAAGCATTAACTTGGTTCTTTTGGCGCACGGTTCCTACTTCAAGAAAAGCAAAACCAGCATGCATCAAAAAAACCATGATTGCGCCAAGTAGTAAGAAAAGTGTGTCGGAACTTTGCGTGAGAGTTTGTACAGCGCCGTGTACCTGATTGGCAGTTACACTCATTATGATTGTCTCCGTTGATCTGTAGCGCACTTATCCTGTGCATCAAAGTTAGGCTCATCACCAATTTGGTGAACTTAATTTATAGAGCGTCTAACAGAGCAATTCTCATTCCACAATTTACATTTCTAACACTTACACTTTAATTTATTGTTTTGTATGAACTTTAATAAAACTACGCATTCTTTAAATGGTGCTTAACACGCTAATAAGTGCACCAATATGGTTTTAGTGCACCAACATAATGCGCACCATATAGCTCAACAAAACGTAAAAGCCACCTCATGAGAGGTGGCTTATATACTGAATTGCTAACTAAAGGGGTTTATCGAGTGATCTTCCCTGCTTTTACATCTTCTAACCAACGTCCTTCGACAAGATAGGGAGGAAGCCAACCAGTTTCAACAGATAGACGGTTGCCTTTGTCGTACCACATGCAAGCCATGCCAAGCAGAGGGAAGTTGATAAAAGTTCTGATGCCTATCCTATCTGGTCCTAATTCTCTAAGATGATATTTCTCTTGGAACTGTAGGTTTTTAACGAGCGCTTCCTCAAAATCATAACCAATATTAGTAGTGAGCGCTGCGAAGGTTTCTAGGATCCCCATCGCAATTTCCAACGCCCAGTTATCTCCTTGAGCTACCGCCGCGTCCATTGCTGAAACCAGCTTATCAGGATAATCTGATGTGCGATTGTGGAACGACTGAATGACGTCTACTAGCATATAAGACAGCTCACCCGCTTTGGTAGAGCTCTGTCTCATCAAAGAAATAGGAAAGTTTGCCAATACGTCCATGCTAGGTTTATCACGAACGATGACAGAGGTAAAATACGCATCTAGCCACATTGAGGGGCAAATGAAACCTGTTTTTAAAATACCTTCGCCTTTCCAAGTTATTTCAGGATGATCAGGTACCTTAACCGTCAAAGAGCTTTCAGGTTTTTGAGCCAGTCGATGATAGCTAGCTTGCATTATCGAGGCTTCAAATAGACGCAGCGTTCCTATTCGGTCATTTAGTTCAGACACTGGAAATAAAGTATATAACCTAACTTGCTCCCAAACCCCGTCTGTTAGATATATCAAGTTTTCTCGCTTTATTGTGATACGATGTTTTCTTTTCTCTAAGTTTTTTTCTATTTGTTTTGTATAGTAATTAAGTTCCTCAGTATTCAACTCGTAGGCTGCTTTTCTATTTATCTTTTTCATACTAACTTTACTTCCCTTAACCTAATTCTTCGAGGCTAATATCAAACTCTTTTACATTCACTTTAGATACGCCATCTGAAGCATCAATTTCTGCTTGGGTATGTAAATACCTGACTGGAATATCATCTTGCACTGCTGATGTAATTTCGTCTGCAGCAGCTCTTTCTGTTGTACCAGCTTTTTGTTCAGACATTAATTTAACGATTTCCGCCGCATATTTGCTTGTCCCTTGTTGATATGCTTCATTGCCAATTTTACGGCTACCGAGCGAACTGCTGCCACCTTTAGCCTCAACAATTATAATTTCGCCTGGTGGTGGCTCTTCCACCTTGTAAACCATATCAAAGTCGCCCGGCTTCGAAATTGAGGTTCCAATATCTTTGGGATGAAGCAGCTTAGCATTAGGACGTTTACTCCGGACAAAGTCATCCGCGGCCAACTCACCTATTTTTGCAGACTGTTGGTTAATATTACCAATTTGAGCGTTATATCCCTCTTCGCCAGATCGAGCGTCCATTGCCTCTTGACGCTCTTTCAAGCATTCATCAATTTTTGCTTTGTTTCTTTCTGTTAGCTCATAATCACTCATATTGAGTTCTGAGTTTTCTTTATACTCTGCTTTATTCAGCACAAGATCTTCAGTGAAGATCGTGCAACCTTCCTCTCCACCAACTTTCTCTGAGTCAAAAACATGCGCATTTACAAACTCCTCAATCCCAACAACATACTGCACTTCGTGTCTGGTGCCATCTGAATGATTGATATGACGATAAAAAGTAATCTCGTTTCTCTCGCAATCAATATGGTCTAAATCGTATTCATATCGAATATGATTTTTACCTTTGGGTTTTCGGATTTTGACTTGCGATCGAACGCCATCTTCTCCGACGGATGACTCTTTTGCTGCTTCTAAAATCTGATCGCAAACCTCTTGGGGAACATCGCTTTGCGCCTGATACTCTGCCAACATTTGACCCAAGCGTTTTAGCCCTTCTTCACAAAGGAAACCTGTTGGATCAATCCACTGGATAGGGTTGACTGCATATTGGTAATGATTAATACCACCAGCAATAGATATCGGATCTTGTTGGATAAAACGTCCTAGTTTAGGATCGTAATACCGAGCGAGGTTGTAATGTAAGTTGGTTTCTTGATCGAAGTACTGTCCTTGAAAACGCAGTGGATTTGCTACATTTTCAATATGTACATGAGCAAAGCCGTTAGCATCGTAGCTGGCACTCCATACAACATTCCCTTCGCAATCGATCAGTCGCTCTGGTTTACCAACTTGATCGCACTGGTACCAATAAATAACGTCATTTTCTAGCAGTGCCACTGGCGTGTAAGTTTCGGGTTGATATAGGTACCAACGGAAAGCACCTGAAGAGCGTTCACCAATTAAACGTTCACCTTCCCACAGGAACTCCGTAACGCCTTTTTGTGTAATTTTTTTCGTTCTGCGCCCTAATGCATCATATTCATATTGACTGATACCATCGTCGGTGTGAGCTTCAATGAGCTGATTTAACGCATCAAATACGCGAGTCTGAACGTGTCCTTGCCCCTCACGTTTTGTCTGGTTTCCTTGCGCGTCATATTTGAACCTGACACCATCGTGTACTTCAATACGATCAGCGAATACCTCTGAAGTTGGCAAAGTAGGATTGCCAAAACTATCGTATTCAAATTTAGTCACATCTCCGGAAGCATTGACTCGTTTAAGTTGCCCTAAGGCATCGTACTGATAGTGTGTTGCTCCTGCCGTATTATCAATGATTGATGAAATACGGTTTTGCGCATTGTAAACGTACTTTTTCTCTCTATCTGGCCAATGCTGTTCAACCAAACGACCAACACCATCATAAATGATGCGCTCATTAAAATATGCCGTTTCAATTTGGGAAACTCGTCCCATTTCATCGTAATGAAATTTGATTTGAGGTAAATCTAGGTTTCCAAACCGAATCGCTGAAAAACGCCCATATCGATCATAAGAGAAGTTCAGCTCCGTATTATCTGGCAGTACCTGAGATACGCGTTGGCCAACTCTGTTAAACTCCTGCGTTATCTCAAACTGGCCTTGAATGCGCTTTGTTAAATGCCCGAATGAAGAGTATTGGTATTGCAATGTGTGATGGCGATTGGATGCGAAAGTAAGTCGCCCACCAAGCGTATAATTGAAGTGGTTCTCTACAATACTGCTACCATTTCCTGCTTTGACGTGCTTGAGATAACCCGCAGCGTCATAGCGATACAGCACCGTCCTATCGGCGACTTGCTTACGATGGATTCGCCCCATATGATCATAATCAAATTGGCTTTGTAGATTATCAAACCCGACAGTTCCTGACAGCTGGCCTTCATCGTCATACAGGAATTCGAACTCTAAGCCGTCACTCCGAACTAATTTAGTCAGGTTACGTTGTTGATCGTATTCGTAAGAAATATGGCTGCCATCGGGAAAGATGACTGCTTCTTGTTGCGCGAGTGCTCCCCATTGATACGAGGTAATGCCTGCTGGCGTTCGAATCTGAGCAACACGGCTGTGCTCATCGTAAGAATATTCTTCGCTATAACCGACTTTGTCTTCGTCGTTAAAATAACGAACTGATGTACGCCTGCCAAATTGATCATAAGCGAGTTGAGCAATACACCCATCGGGATAAGCAACGCCATTCACTAAATCTTCTTCATTGTAGCTATAACGAAGTAATGTACCGTCTATTTCATTCGCGATAAGTCTTTGTTGTTCATCCCACCACCACTGACTTTTCTTACCATCTTCAGACTCTTTTTTGACGACTTGACCGTGTTTATCGTAATCATATTCCGTGACACAGCCGAACTGATCGGTATCCCAAACTCTTTGACCGAGGCTATTGTAGTAAGCCTTCTCGATATCCCCGTCAGGTGAAACCGTTTTAACTAACTTACCTAAGCCGTCATAACCATATTGAATTTCTTTGCCAGAGGAATGAAACTTAGAAACTAATTGACCATGCTGATTATATTGATAATTGACCGTTGACTGATCAGGATAGATAGCTTGCGCTTTTCGCCCTAATTCATCATATTGCCATCGCCAAGTTCTACTTGTGGGGCTTATTTTCTCGAGTAAGTTACCCTGCTCGTCATGCAAGAAAGACCATTGATGATCTAACGAGTCAGAATAAGAAGAGTGATTTCCTTGATAATGGAAGCGATAGTCATAAATTCCTGCGTCCCCAACGTTTCTGATGCATTTCGCTTTTGCACCTTCGCCATCCCATTCAAAATAATGAGTAAAGCCAGTTGGTCGTACACGTTTAACAATTAAATGCCCGCGGTATTGATACTGTTCCTTTAAGCCTAAATGATTAGTTGCACTGACCAAATCATCGTGCTCATCATAGGTATAAGTTGTCAGAACTTTTTGGGACTTTGCATTTAGCAGTTCTACAAGGCGTCCTTGCTTATCATATTGACATTCAAGAACCGGACGCTTGTTGTATGCAATCTCGATCAATCGATGGTTTCGAGAATACTGCAGTTGAAACGTTGAAAACGTGCCATTTCTGACTTGTTTAACAACCCAACGATCATCTTTCTGTTCAAATCGATATTGATGCCCACTAGCGAGCGTCACGATCCGAGTTGCTGAATTTAGGAAATAACAGCTCGCACCAGCGTATATCTGGTAACTTGTTGCTCCAATATCTACTGGCTCAAATTCTGTGATATCGGCCTTATCGTCAACAAACTCCCAAGCGATAACATTGTCTTTCTCGTCCGTCTTTTCGCGTAATTCAAACTGAAATGCATGTCGCCAACCAAAGCCCATTCCATGATTTACATCCGACTGCGAAGAGCGGTAAGTACGCTGCCAAGTAGTACCTTGTTGTAGCTCGATATCATAGAGTTCGAGAATTTCTTCACCCGTCACAAGTGATACAGGATCACCGGCTTTCTCATGTTTTTCGCTGCTTTGTTGCTGAGGCTTGGCGGATGCGGCACTTCTGCCACTCTTTTTATTCGACTTCCCCTTTCCCTTCGATGGTTTTGCATTGACGGTATTTTGAGTCGGTGGAGGCGTAACCGCTGACGAGAGTGCGTAGTTTTCGCCGGTAGGTACAATTCGAGCGACATGCAAATCACCGTTCACCAAAGCATTGGCAAACGTTGAATTATAGTGTTGGGAAGTAAGCTCACCGTCAGGTATGTTTGGCTTGAATTGACCAATCGTATAGAACAAGTCCTCGACAGAGCGAAGGTCAAGCTCACCAAAGCTCTCAAGAAACTCTATTGCCTCTTGTTTGGTCACGAATGTTTTAGGTTCGCCGCTAGTAAGTAACTGACCAGAGAAGTGATAACTTTCGCCAAAGCGATTCGTGATAGGAATGACGAATTGAGGGATCATAGCCGTAACGTGTTTGTCCTTTTCTTACCTTGCCGCATCATTTAATGCTCGTTTCGCTCTTTTTATTTGTGAGAGCAAGATGCCTTAATCAAACATCCTCCGATAGAGATTCCTCTGTATGCGTAGACTGAATGTATTGATGGCAATTTTCACGTATGCAACTCTTTGAATTTCTGAGCGCAGCGTACTTTAACGGGACGATGAATCCTGAGTAAATGAACAATAGCGTGAGTGAGACTAATGTCTCATCGTGACGCGATTTTTTTACATGTTTCTTACTTAACTATGATTTTCTGCCCAGTTACGTAAATTCACTCAATAAGTTGCATCAAGTATCACCACTGCGACTCAACGCTTCATATTTGAGACAAAACAGCAACAAAAAAACCGCCTATTACGGCGGTTTTGCTTAAAGAATACTGATTAAAGGTTTGGACCTGTCGATGGTCTGTGTGGTTGGTTATTGAGCAGTTGCTGCATCCCTTGAAACATTCGCATAAACCACACCAAGATGGCTAATGCAGCAAACACCATCCCTACCCAAGGAATAAAGTAAGCGATGGTTTCAAGCAAAGTACTATGCAACCAATAATCACTCACGCCAACGAGTACACCGTTAGAAGTCGCGACGGTGACGATCAACACAACAAAAAACGTCAGGTAGAGAAAGAAGGTGCGAATTAAACCGTAGTAATGAGAAATCACTACGTCGCTGTCTTCTCCCTTATCTAATCGGTAACCCGCATAGATAATTGCGATAACGCCTGAGATCAGAAACGTAAACGGGGTCAGACAGCTCAGGATGTACGCAACCCAAATCCCGTTATGAGGTTTGTTCATTCGCTTTCGCTCCTTTTACTTCCGTTTGTGCCGTATCTGTTTCACCCATCGCTTCTTTGGACTTCACTTCCTCATACCAAAGATCGTGATGCTCTTTCGCCCATGTTTCATCAACTTCACCTGTCACCATGCCTTCTAGCGCACCTTCCATACCGAATAGACCAATATAGATGTGGAAGATAAAGCCACAGATTAGAATCAGCGCCGAAATCGCATGAACTAAGTTAGAAAGCTCCATGTCACGGCGAGTTTGGCCAAAGATAGGAAAGTCCAGAACTAAGCCACTCACTGCCGCGATAGCACCAAAGAAGATTAACAACCAATAGATTGCCTTCTCACCACCGTTTGAGAAACCAGCTGACGGATGTGTGCCTTTGTGTTTACCAACCATACCGCCCATTTTCATAAACCAACGAACATCTGTCATGTTTGGAATCGACTTGCGCCACCATTTAAAGAGCACGAGCATCAGTAAAATGAAGAACAATGGTCCCATGTAATTGTGGTACTGCTTCGCCAACATGACGATAAAGCCCCAGAACTCAGTAGGAACGTACGGTTTTAAGAAGTGCTTACCGTAAACCAGCATCAAACCACTGAATGCCAGCGTTAAGAATGTAAACGCCATACTCCAGTGAAGCGCGCGGTCTAAACGAGACCAACGCTTCATTTTTTTACCAGTACGCGGCTTGCTAAGCATCAAAGGACCAACGAATACGTAAGCCATGATTACCATTGCAATACTGCCGAAAATCGCGACAGCACCAGCAGGAGACATCCATTTTTCTTTTAGAATGTACCAAGTCTCACCAGGTTTACTGATCAATACGCCATGTTCTGGCGATTGAGACGTGGTGTAGCCTTCTTGCCCCTCTCTGACTTCGCGCCAATAGTCTGCCCCGGCGAGTTGCGTGATCTCCTGTAGAATAACTTTAGAAGATTGTCCCTCTGCTGAAGCAGGCATTGCAAAAGTCAGCAGCAATGCCGTCATCATTGACAACATTGCTAGAGATGCACGTTTAAGCGTGTTTAACATGTGCCTCTCCTTACTTAGCTTTTCGTCGCATCGTAAGAAAGATCGTTTCCGTCTGTCCAACCTGCGTTTTTCGCGCCGCGTTCTACCACACGTTGACGGAAAATGTCAGAGACTTTCTCTGCGTCACCCGCAAGCAGCGCTTTGGTTGAACAAAGCGATGCACACATCGGTAACTTGCCTTCTGCGATACGGTTCGCACCGTACTTTTGGCGTTCTTCCTCAGAGCCAGGCTCTGTTTCTGGGCCGCCCGCGCAGAAAGTACATTTATCCATTTTGCCACGTTCACCAAACGCCTCTTGTTTAGGAAATTGAGGTGCGCCAAACGGACAAGCAAACAAACAGTAACCACAACCGATACACAGATCTTTATTGTGAAGAACGATGCCGTCTTCAGTATGTTCGAAACAATCAGCTGGACAAACTGCCATACAAGGCGCATCGGTACAGTGCATACAAGCAACAGAGATAGAGTTTTCACCAGCTTCACCGTCGTTTAGTGTTACCACGCGGCGACGCTGAATGCCCCATTCAAGCGCATCGTCGTTTTCGTTCTTACATGCAGTAACACAGCCGTTACACTCGATACAGCGCTTGGTGTCACATAGAAATTTCATTCGTGCCATTGTCAGACTCCTTACGCTTTACGAATGTTACATAGGGTTACTTTGGTTTCCTGCATCAAGGTAACCGGGTCGTAACCGTAAGTGGTTGCCGTGTTAGCCGATTCGCCAACAACGTAAGGCTGTGTACCTTCTGGGTATTTAGGACGTAGGTCTTCACCTTCGAACTTACCGCCAAAGTGAAACGGAATGAACGCCAAACCAGGTTTCACACGACGTGTTACCATCGCTTTCACCTTGATTCGTCCTTTCTCTGCACCTTCAACCCAAACATCATCACCATCTCTAAAGCCAAGATCGTTCGCGTCTTTCGGGTTCACTTCAACAAACATTTCTTGTTGAAGCTCGGCAAGCCAAGGGTTTGAACGCGTCTCTTCACCACCACCTTCGTATTCAACCAGACGGCCAGAAGTCAGAACGATTGGGTACTCGCCCGATTTGTCTTGCTCTTGAATGGATTTATACAACGTAGGAACACGGAAGATTGCATCTTTGTCTTCCCAAGTTGGGTAGTCCGTTACAAGGTCACGACGTGGTGTGTAAAGTGGTTCACGATGCAGTGGCACACGGTCTGGGAACGTCCAAACAATCGCACGCGCTTTCGCGTTACCAAATGGAATACAACCGTGCTTGATCGCG
The DNA here is from genome assembly GCF_030248655.1 of Vibrio sp. D431a. Taxonomy (NCBI): domain Bacteria; kingdom Pseudomonadati; phylum Pseudomonadota; class Gammaproteobacteria; order Vibrionales; family Vibrionaceae; genus Vibrio; species Vibrio sp. D431a. The sequence goes on from NZ_JAHGAP010000007.1 coordinate 86,157, forward strand.
ACACGCTGAATACCGCCAGAAAGGTCAGTCTTCCAGTTTTTACCCTCTGCTGCCACTTTCTCTTCAGCAGTTAGGTCGTCCCACCAACCAAGTTGTTTCAACAACTTGTCAGTGAACTCTGGGTAACCGTCTTTGATTTCACAGCCTTTCGAATAACTGTCTTCTGCAAGAAGGCTCTTGCCTTCAAATTCCACACCAAAGCGCGTACGGAAGTTACCGCCACCTTCTGCAACCGTCTTAGACGTATCGTACAGAATGTGTGTACCTGGGTGTTTCATTTCTGGTGTGCCCCAGCATGGCCAAGGTAGACCATAGGTTTCACCGTTGACAGGGCCACCTTCCGCTTCCAATGTGGTTTTGTGGAACGTATGCCAGTTTTGTTGGTGCGCTTTCAAACGCTCTGGGCTTTGGCCTGTGTAACCAATCGTCCACATGCCTTTGTTGAATTCACGCGTCAGGTCTTCAATCACCGGCTGGTTGTTTTCAACACGGATGTTTTTGAACAGAAGATCTGAATAGCCCAGTTTCTTCGAAAGCAGGTACATGATTTCGTGGTCTGGTTTTGATTCAAACAAAGGTTCAATCACCTGATCACGCCATTGTAGAGAGCGGTTAGATGCGGTAACGCTGCCGTGTGTTTCAAACTGTGTTGTTGCAGGAAGCAGGTAAACGCCGTCGGTACGGTCGTTCATTACCGCAGCAACCGTTGGGTAAGGGTCCACAATCACCATCATGTCCAACTTCTGCATCGCTTTTTTCATCTCAACACCACGTGTTTGAGAGTTAACTGCGTGTCCCCAGTAGAACATTGCACGGATGTTTTCGCGTTGACGAATGTTGTCTTTGTTTTCCAGTACACCATCAACCCAACGAGATACAGGAATACCTGCACTGTGCATTGGTTTCTGACCGCTATAAGCGTTGTCATCGAAACGACCTTTGATCCATTCGTAATCGATTTCCCACACTTTTGACCAATGACGCCAAGCGCCTTCAGAAAGGCCGTAGTAGCCCGGTAGCGTGTCAGAAAGTACGCCAAGGTCGGTTGCGCCTTGTACGTTATCGTGACCACGGAAGATGTTTGCGCCGCCGCCTGATTTACCAATGTTACCAAGCGCTAGCTCAAGCACACAGTAAGCACGTGTGTTGTTGTTACCAGTAGTATGCTGAGTACCACCCATACACCAAACAATACAGCCTGGGCGATTTTCAGAAAGCAGTTTTGCTGTTTGGTAAACGTCTTCTTCACTTACGCCTGTTACGCGCTCAACTTCTGCTGGCTTCCATTTCGCCACTTCAGCACGGATCTCATCCATACCGAATACACGTTGACGGATGAACTCTTTATCTTCCCATTGGTTTTCGAAGATGTGCCACAGCACACCCCAAATGAATGCTACGTCAGAACCTGGACGAAGAGAAACGTAGTGATCTGATTTCGCAGCAGTACGCGTACGGCGAGGATCCGCTACGACGATCTTACAGTTGTTCTTCTCTTTTGCGATCAGAATGTGCTGCATCGCTACTGGGTGTGCTTCAGCTGGGTTTGAACCAATGAATAGCATCGACTTACAGTTGTGCATGTCATTGAAAGAGTTGGTCATCGCACCGTAACCCCAAGTGTTCGCTACACCCGCCACGGTTGTTGAGTGACAAATACGCGCTTGGTGGTCAACGTTGTTCGTACCCCAAAGTGATGCCATTTTGCGGAACAAGTACGCTTGTTCGTTGCTGTGCTTTGCGCTTCCCAAGAAGTAAACCGAATCAGGGCCGGACTCTTTACGGATGTCCATCACCTTGTTACCGATTTCTTCGATCGCTTGATCCCAAGAAAGCTTTTTCCACTTCCCGTTTTCAAGCTTCATTGGGTATTTTAGACGACGCTCACCGTGACCATGTTCACGCAGTGCTGCGCCTTTTGCACAGTGACCACCGGCGTTAAATGGGTGGTCGAATGCAGGCTCTTGACCCGTCCAAACACCATTTTGAACTTCTGCGTAAATACCACAACCCACTGAGCAGTGAGAACAGATAGTACGTTTTATTTCTGTTTTCGCTTCTGGATCGACTGATTTTGCTTGCGCTTTTTTCATCATTCCCGGTGCGAATAGACTAGCACCAACCACTGCGCCACCAGCGGCAAGCGAAGTGTTTTTCATGAATGCACGACGAGATACGCCAAGCTGATTCGTTTCTTTGCTCACACTGTCGGAGCGTTTGACAAGTTTCATCCGTTATCTCCTAAAGTGTGTCGTAGTAATCGCGAATGTGTTGAGTTTCACGATACCCTTTCTTCTTCACGTCATTTTCAGAAGGCTCAACCGTTTCTGAAGCAACGGCCACTTTCGTGGTTCCCGCAACAACAGCACCGGCAACGGCAGCGGTTGTGAAGCCTTTTAGGAGATCCCTACGGCTTGTGTTTATTTCTTTATTATCTTTCATCATTGCTTCCTTACCTTACGGTAGATCTTTGGAGACTCATGCCTCTCTATCGATATGACCAAGTACTGCTCGATTACTCGTAATCAGTGACGTTTTTCACATCAATTTTTAATTTGTTCTTACTGCTTTTGGTGTTCACGCTAAAGCGCACTTGCTCTAACGTTAAAAACGCATCGCAAAGCTGTGCAGCTGGCTTGTAGAAGTTCACGCTTTCTGCGCTCTCTAGTTGGCGCGTAAAAGATTGGAACCAAGGGGCGATGTGTTTGTTAAACACCGCTTGTTGAAGTTCTTCCTCTTCACCTGTCAGCATTGCCATCACTTCGCACAGTGCAGAAATATGGTCTTCAGGCTCTTTCACGTTCTCTTCTCGTTCGATGCCTAAAAGATCCAAATCGCGACGAATTTCCGCTAACGGTTTTTCCATCATCGAGCCAGTGCGATGCCAAGATCCGAATGGCACAACTTCACCACGTCCAATGCCAATAAACAGATCTTGATATTCTTCTTCTAACGCTTCTCGCTGCGCTTCGTTCGCGGCTTGTTGCAGTGCGAGCCAAGCTTTTTGCATCGCGCTCTCAGACGGTTCAATTTCTAGCGATTTCAGGAACGCCAGCATTTCATCACTAGGCGCACTACGAAAAAGTGCAGATAGAACGAGATAAATGTCTGTTCTCAGTGTTTGTTCTTGTTGTGTGTCCACTGCGAGCTCCTAGTATTTCAGTTGTTTCATTGGGTCTTCTGCCATCGACTCAAACATGTCGATCACACGGCAGTCTTCACACATCGCGATACGATTGATCGCCGCTTCATCAGAGAAGTGAGAGTGACCGCGTAACTTGTTTTGTAGCATGTCGATCATCGATTGCGGAGCAAAAGGCTTGTGACAACGAATGCACTCGGCTGCCTTTTCTTCATGAATCACAACCGCTTTCTGGCGTTCTTCTTTCACCCAGTTCATACGAGGAGTAAGCGTCAGCACTTTCTCTGGACACGCCTTCTCGCACAGCCCACATTGAATGCAGTCTTGCTCGACGAATTTAAGCGACGGAGATCGACCGTCCGTATGCAATGCACGTGTTGGACACACAGCCACACAGCTCATGCACAACGTACAATCTTTACTTTCACAAGAGACTGTGCCGTAAGGTGCATTCGCTGGCAGCTCAACAATGTTCTCGACTGGAATACGTGATGCGGACAACGCATCCAACGCCGTAAATAGACGCTGACGTTTGTTGCCTTGCAAGTCTCCTAATGCCAAATCAAAAGACTCGGTACAAAGTGTCGGAGCACCTTCACGTAGTGACTCTAGATACAGAATGTCGATGGTTTCTTTGGCGATACCAAGCTGACCGAGCAGCTCTTGAGCAATACCTACTTCGCTATTAAGCATACGAATAATGGTTTGAGGCATAAAACGTGAAGCCGCAAACAGCACCTGAGTAGCACCATTCACAAGCGCGGCGAACCAAGTATCAATACCAACCGAAGGCAGTTCTTCCACCACAATTGGAATCACATTATCTGGCAGTGCTTTTAGTGCCATCACGTTGTAGCTCTCGTGGCGAGAACTGCAAATCAATACGATAGGATCTAAACCACCCGCTTGCTCATAGTTGGCGAGCGTACGTTCAATAAACTTTTGCGTATCTTCAGGGTTTGGCAGTGCGTAATGAATCGCTTCTGTCGGACACGCTGTAGCACAAGTACCCAAGCCTTGACATAGGTATGGGTTGATCTCGATGCGATGGCCCGTTTTGTCGCTGCCTTCACTCGATAGTGCCCCTGCCGGACAAGCATCCACACACCGTTCGCAACCTTTTACGCCACGAGAGCTGTGTGCACATAAATCGGTATCTAAACGGAAGAATTTCGGTTTATCGAACGTCCCCATTAAGGTTGGAATCTCTTCCAACGCTTCAGCCAGTTTCGGATAGCCACGACCTACTGGGTAGTAGCCCGGTACTGGGACTTCTTCCGACATGCAGCTGTTAAGGCAAAGATCGAGTACGATATCGAAACAATCGCTATTGATCGCGACCTTGGCAAGATTGTTGGTCGAACCATGATTTTCAATCAGAACTTCAAACGTACCTAAGAACCCTGAAACCTGAACCGAATTGGCGTAATAAAGCTCGGGATTTGTGCCCTTTTCGCCATCGGTAGAAAGCAGCGTTAGGCTGTTCATTTGCGACAATTGTACTGCCGCACTTTCGATGATTGCCGTTGGGCCCACAATCAAGGTGTTACCGCCGCTTTCATAGCTTACGGTTGGTGGAATAAGATTGGTCAACTCTACGGTATTTTCGAAAGCGTACAGCCTCGCTTTACCGTTATTGGAAGTTGCTTGTTCTAATAATTGTTTCAGCATTGCTCAATTCCATTTATGAACATGGATAGTCTTTTCCATCTCTTAGTGTAGTTAGCGCCGGAGATTCTGCTGATTAACTTATCAATGAGCATTCTTATTCCGCCGTCTACAGGCGATGAATACTACGCAGTGCGTCCGTACTAACTTCAACCAGATTGGTATTGAGCAACAGATAGCAAGTGTCATGCCAATAAAATATCAACTTAAAATCAATAGGTTATCAACTTCACTGACAAATAGTAGGGATAAAAAAACCGGTTGAGACATTTTGTCTCAGCCGGCTCATTGAGTGTTTAGTCAAAATGTACCTATTCTTTGTGTGGTATATTTTGTCTCACCTCGTTAGGCTGTGATTCTTCAGCAAAAGTATCACTTTCGCCAGGAACTGTATTTATATACAGTTCATTTTCATCTTGAGTAATTTGGCCACTTTTGTCGGTGTTTGACTCTGCGTCTTCAACTACCTCTGGTGCGATATCGTTAGCGCTAAGCTCAGACCCTTGCGCAGTTTCAGCGTCTGGTTCGTCTTCCACTTTGTCTTTAACCCAATCACGCAGCGTCTCAGCGACGTCTTGAGAAAGTGACTTTAAGTTACTGTAATCATCATCGTAATCGTCTAGGCCGTCACGCACGTTAAATTCTTCGGACAAGAACATTTTGCGCAGCGCGGCTTTCTTAACACTTTCTGAAGCTTCAGAAACCAGCAGTTGCGCCACAGACATTTCTTCGGTTTTTTCAGTCTCTACACTCGCGGTAATGTCTGGAGCCTGACTATCCTCATTGACGTTCAAAGCATCTAAGCTTTCGTCAGCGTTTGAAAGCGCTGTGACACTATCTTCGGATTGCTCCGTCTCTGCTATCGGCGTGATCTCTTCAGCATGTTGGGAAGATTCTTCTAGTTTACGTTTCGACCAACGGCTTAAAAAACTAGTTGCCATTTGCTCTGCCTGCTCCTTTGCGTTTCTTGCGTCTTACTTCTAACAACTCACCGTGACGACCAATAAAGGCTTCCATCCAAGCCTGAACGGCTAACGGCATATCGTTAGATAGTACAAGGTTATCACCATCCATATATTGCGCCGCAACAGATTGTGAAGCCGTCAGTAACTGTATCGCTGGTTTTTCACCAGACTCGACGTTATCCATCACTAAAAAGAGTTTAGGTTGCTGAGAGCTTAAGTTAAAGCGGTAGTCTGTACGTTCATCTTTATGTAATTGCAACGGACAAACATCTGGAGTCTCTTCCGTCGGATTCAGCGCAAATCCTGTCAACTGCCATTGGGTTGTCACCCAAATCCCTGTACTGATCTCATGCTCAACAAGCTCTACGCCGATTGGCCATGTATCCTCAGTCTTTTCGTAATTTTTTTCGAAATCTTTCTTATCCGACATAACTCACCCAGTCTTTCTATTTTTGGTCTGAAAACACACAGGAGATTTTGCCCCCGTTTTCGACCATTTTTATTGTCTTCGAAGCAATAAACGCGCCAAGCTGATATAACTTAGTCTATATACTCCCTCAGGCTATAAGTACCAAACTAGACGAAACTCAAATGTATTGATGTGTCATTACTGCGAACTCGCAGTTTTAATGCATTGTTGACATAAAACCTCGCAATTTCTGTGGGAACCGCTATTTTGGAATGAGATTTGCTAGCCACTTAACAAGCTAAAATGCGTAGCAACCTAACGCTCTTAATCACTAGGACACGACTGTGCTGAAACCAAATATTATTAAAACCAGTGAAAATCCCCTGCAAACCATTGAAGTCGATGTGTACGACGAGTACGGCGAAAAGCTCACGAAGCAAATCGCTTGCGAGCGTCCTCTTACGGTCATGCTGAACTGGAAAGAAGTGGTCACGCTCATGACGCTAGGTTCGCGTCCAGAAGCACTAGTACTGGGTTATTTAAAAAACCAAAGCTTCCTGTCCGATCCAGCCGCGATTGAATCCGTTATTATTGACTGGGAAACGCATTCCGCAGCGGTGATTACTAAAGAAAACACTGAACACTTAGAAGGCGCCCTGAAAAAGAAAACCGTCACCTCAGGTTGTGGCCAAGGCACCATGTATGGCAACGTGATGAAGCAGCTTGAAAATTATCAAGTGCCTCAAGTTTCTCTTAAGCAGTCAGAAATTTATTCTGCGCTGGAAGCGTTAACTCATTACAACGACACCTACAAAAAAGCGGGCGCAGTACACGGCTGTGCGGTTTGCAAAGGTAATGAAGTGTTGTCATTTGTGGAAGATGTCGGCCGTCACAACGCAGTGGATACACTTGCAGGTGAGATGTGGCTCAAAGAAGAAACAGGTGAAGATAAAATTTTCTACACAACTGGTCGCCTTACATCAGAGATGGTGATTAAAGTGGCTCAAATGGGCATTCCTGTTCTGCTTTCTCGCTCTGGCGTTACTCAAATGGGGTTAGATCTAGCGAAGCAATTTGGTATTACGACCATTGCGCGTGCGAAAGGTTTGCGCTTCCAAGTGTTTACAGGAGCCGACAAGGTTGAATTTGATGTAAAAGGCAACCAATAACACCTTTTCAGTGTAAACTAAAACCAATAATGCGGATTCACAGAGGATGTGGACTATGAATAATGACCAATTGTGGAATTTTCTGCTTACGCCCAGCGGTATCATGCTTTCTATGATTATTACCTTTGGCGTGGTCGGGCTCTATGCGTATATAACCGGTCAGTTTAAGGATTAAGGCCAAATATCAAAAAAGCCTCGCTAAATAGCGAGGCTTTTGCTTTTTAAACGCTTTGCGAGTAATTACGCGTCAACGCCACGAGATTTTAGGAACTCAGAGTAAGTGCCTTTAAAGTCTGTGATTTTACCATCGCGGATTTCGATAATACGCGTTGCTAACGAGTCTACGAATACACGGTCGTGAGAGACGAAGAACAACGTGCCTTTGTATTGCTCAAGCGCGGTGTTCAAAGATTCAATTGATTCCATGTCCATGTGGTTGGTTGGTTCGTCCATTAGCAGCATGTTTGGCTTGTGCATCATTAGCTTACCAAGCAGCATACGACCTTGCTCACCACCAGACAGTACTTTTACTGACTTCTTAATGTCATCTTGACCAAACAGCATACGACCAAGGAAACCACGAACGACTTGCTCGTCATCACCTTCTTGACGCCATTGACCCATCCAATCCGTTAGATTCATATCTTCTGCAAAGTCATGCGCGTGGTCTTGCGCGTAGTAACCGATGTTTGCATTTTCAGACCATTTGAACTCACCAGCACGCGGTTCAAGTACACCAGCAAGCGTGTTTAGAAGTGTTGTTTTACCCACACCATTTTCACCGATGATCGCAACGCGCTCTCCCACTTCAAAAATTGCATTGAAGTCTGAGAACAAGTCCTCTTCAAAACCTTGGCTCAGGTTTTCTACAATCAGAGCGTTACGGAACAGCTCTTTAGACTGTTCAAAACGAATGAATGGGTTTTGACGGCTAGACGCTTTCACTTCGTCCAATTTGATCTTGTCGATTTGCTTCGCACGAGATGTCGCTTGTTTTGCTTTCGATGCGTTTGCAGAGAAACGCGCAACGAAAGTTTGTAGCTCAGCGATTTGTGCTTTCTTCTTAGCGTTGTCGTTTAGTAGACGTTCGCGAGCTTGAGAAGCCGCCGTCATGTACTCGTCGTAGTTACCTGGGTAAACACGTAGTTCACCGTAGTCCAAGTCAGCCATGTGTGTACATACTGAGTTTAGGAAGTGACGGTCGTGCGAAATGATGATCATTGTGCAGTTACGCGCGTTTAGCGTGTCTTCCAACCAACGGATTGTGTCCATGTCCAAGTTGTTGGTAGGTTCGTCAAGAAGCATCACATCTGGGTCTGCGAATAGAACCTGCGCTAGAAGCACACGAAGTTTCCAACCTGGTGCTACTTCACTCATTAGACCGAAGTGTTGCTCCATTGGGATACCTACAGCAAGAAGAAGCTCGCCCGCTTTGGCTTCTGCCATGTAGCCGTCCATTTCAGCAAACTGAACTTCTAAGTCAGCCACTTTCATGCCGTCTTCTTCGCTCATTTCAGCAAGTGAGTAGATGCGGTCACGCTCTTTCTTCACTTCCCATAGTTCTTTATGACCCATGATGACGGTATCGATTACCGTAAATTCTTCGTAAGCGAACTGGTCCTGGTTCAGTTTTGCAACGCGCTCGTTTGGATCGTAGCTTACGTTACCACTGGTTTGCTCAAGCTCGCCGCTGAGGATCTTCATAAAGGTTGATTTACCACAACCGTTAGCTCCAATTAAGCCGTAGCGATTGCCTTCGCCGAACTTAACTGAAATGTTTTCGAATAGCGGCTTAGCGCCGAATTGTTGAGTAATATTCGCTGTGGAGATCAAAACCTTTACCTTAGCAATTGGGGTGTATTTAGAAAAACCGGGCAACGGTACTTGTTCATGCTACATACTGCAAGTGTTGTTTTTATTAATTCACTCCAAGTGAAATCATTGTAAGGTTTCTAAGAAGCAAAAGCGTAAACATAAATGCGTCATTAAATACAAAAAAGAGCCACTATCGTCAGTGGCTCTTTTTCCATTAATGCTTCAAAAAAGTGACTAAGCGATGTTCGTCACCTCTAGGATCAGTTCGGCTTTTTTAGGTAAATAAATACTGAATTTACTGCCTGTTCCCCATTCAGACTCTGCTTTTAACTCACCACCCGTTTGGCTGAGAATACTTTGGGAGACCGATAGCCCTAACCCTGTGCCTTCTCGTTTCGTTGTGTAAAATGGCGAGAAGATTCGACTCAAGTTTTCTGGTTTAATACCGCAGCCCTCATCGATAACATGAATCGCGGCTCCTTTCACTTCGCCCTCTTCAATCCAGTCTTCACTGACTACTGTTAAAGTTCCTTTACCGCTCATTGCGTGAATGGCGTTCATTTGCAAATTAACTAAGATTTGTAGCAAGTGGTGACGGTTTATCTCAACGGACGTGTGCGCTTGTAGGTCAGTCACAAACTCAACGTCGCGTTTCTTGGTGCCAGTTTTAACCAAGGTGATGCTTTCATCAATGATAGGATTGACATGTTGCCAAGTGATTTCATCTTGAACACCGCCTTGGCGACTGTATTGCAATAAACTGCGTGTGATATTGCGGATACGATCAATTTGCGCGTGAATCGCATCAATTTCTTCTTGTACTCGACTTGCATCGTCACCCAATTCAAAATGGATCAATTCTACGTTGCCAAGAATCACGGCGGTTGGGTTATTAATTTCGTGAGCAATCCCCGCGGTGAGTTCTCCCAGTGCTGCCAGTTTTTCATGAACAACGAGTTTGTCGCGGGTTTGGTTGAGCAATTGAATATGCAGTTCAAGATCTTGGGTTTTTTCTCTCAGGCTTGCCGTACGCTCTTGAACTTTGCATTCAAGTTGAGCTGCGGAGTTTTTCAGTTCAATTTTGCGCTCTTCTAGCGCGTCTAACATATCATCAAACTGTCTGGCTAACTGCGCAAGTTCATGATCGGCATCTAATCCTAACGGGCCAATCCGTTTTTCTTTACCTTGTTGGACCTGCTTCACCACTTTATGAATGCGTTCGATCGGTCGAAACAGATCATAAGAACCGCGATATACCATCACGCCGGAAACCAGCAATAACATAACCGTAATCAAGCTGATTTCGGCAATGTTCGTCATGTAGGCTTTAACGAATGGCCACATGAGGTAACCGGTATAAAGCATACCAATAACATTGTCGTATTGGTCTTTGATCGGTTGATACGCCGTAATATACCAAGCGTCATACACATAAGCGCGATCAACCCACTGTTCACCCTTAGAAAGTACTTGGTTATACACTTCGGCGCTCACGCGAGTGCCTATAGCGCGCCCTAGTCTATGATCGCTGTCTAGAGGAACGTTGGTGCTCACACGCAAATCATCGAGAAATACCGTCAACGTACCCACAGGGCGAAGGCGGTCGTTATCACTTAAGTAAATGAGATCGCGGATTTGATCCACCAGCACTGTGCTGTTGTTAAGGAGCAAACCACCATCAAGAAAGCCGATCAAATCGTTCGCTTGGCTGTATACCGGAATCACGGTCCGACTGACTAACCCACGCACCTCCCTGTCACCATCAGCAAGAATAGGCACTTCTGCTCGTTTGGCGAGTTCAGGATCGAGGCCTTCGAGTTCTTCTTTATTGAGTACATCAAAAAACGATTCGCGCTTGGTGAGATCCATAAAGCGGAATTTGTTTTCCATGGAATTAACGCGTTGGAAAGAGAGAAAATCTAAAGCATATCTTTTCTTCTGCTCTGTGACCCACTTTTGCAGGTCACCTTGTGGCGTTCCTTGATTAATGCGAATACGGAAATCGTACGAATCGGCAAACGCCCGCACGTAATTGGCTTGCTTTTGCTGTAACAACGTTACGCTGTTATTTGCAACACCAAGACGTTCCGAGACATCAAGCAGCGCATTTTGCCACGTGTAATGAATAGACCAATAAATCGTAATGCCGATAAGAGCTAACAATGTGAGGAAAATCGGCGCAGAGGTTAAGAATAACAAGCGATAACGCACCATGGTTTTAAAACGGTGCGTCCATTTTGACAATCCTTTGTGTTGTGGGCCGTTAGTCGGCATATTCCTCACCCTCAGAATCCCATTCTTTGTACTTACGTTCTAAGGTCTTGCGAGCTACGCCCAAGTCACGAGCAGCAGCAGACTTATTGCCTTCATGCAAGTTAACGACTTGTTTAATATGTGCTTTCTCGACTTCTTTTAACGTCCAGCTGTTTGGATAGCCCTCGCCAGTAAATTCTTTGCCTTCTTTAAAGGTTGGTAACTCAGCTGAGTGAGAAACAGTAATCGATACATTAGGCAGTGAATGCCCGCCATTCAGCTCTCGCCAATAGTGTGCAGGTGGTTTGCCAAGCAAGATACAACGCTCAATCAAGTTTTTCAGCTCACGAATGTTTCCCGGCCAATCGTACTCACTCATGGCTTCCATGTCCTCGTGCGCCCATTTGGGCGCAGGCATACCGAGCTCGCGCGTCAGCATGTTGCTGAAAAATGGCACCAACTCAAATAAGTCGGTTTTGCGCTCTCGCAGCGGACACACTTCAATTTTCAGAACGTTTAAACGGTAATAGAGGTCACTGCGGAAATTACCTTGATTGACCTCTTCTTGCAGGTTTCGGTTGGTTGCCGCTACGATACGGACATCAATACTGATCTCTCTTTCTGAACCGACAGGGCGAATTGTACGCTGCTCTAACACACGTAATAATGATGCCTGCATTGCAAGTGGCATCTCCCCGATTTCGTCAAGAAATAAGGTGCCACCGTTCGCAACACGGAACAAACCTTCACGCGATTTTTTTGCACCGGTAAACGCGCCCGATGTATGACCAAACAACTCACTTTCTAAAAGCTCTGGTGCAATCGCACCGCAGTTGATTGGCACAAACGGGCCCGTTCGCCCACTCGCCTGGTGGATACCTCGTGCAACTAGCTCTTTACCCGTACCCGACTCACCTTCCACCAAAACAGAAGCACGTGATGGTGCAAATTGGTTAATAAGTTGCTTAAGCAGACGCGTTTTTTCTGAGCCGCCGATGATCTCTGAGGTATTGTGACGTTGGTAATCGCGTGTCATGGCGTACTGCATGCGTTCGTTCAAACGGCGATCCATACAGCGACTGACCGCTTTTAACATCTGCTCAAGGTTGAATGGTTTGAGGATAAAGTCGGAAGCACCGAGCTGTAGCGCTCGAATGGCAATTTCTAAATCCGCATAACCCGTCATAAAAATCACATCGGCACGTTTGTCATCATCTTCAAACGCTTCTTCCCACTCAATTCCAGAACGCCCTGGCAGATTAATATCCAGTAAGATCAGATCATAATGTCGAGAATTACGCAGTTGTTCTGCTTCTTCGATGCTACCAGCTGTATCGACATGTGAAAAAAGCTTACCCAATGCCTTTTTCAAGATGGCTTGCATGCCTAATTCATCATCGACGACCAGTACGGAAAAGGCGCTATATTGTTGGTTTGTACTAAGATGGGATTGAGTAGACATATTTACCCCAGATGGATTTCGATGGGACAGAGTGTACCAAGTTTAAACAGAGATACCCTACAAAAAGTGCGACATTTTGTACCAACGCAAACTTTTATGCAAATAACCCCATGATTTAGTGCATAAACCAAGCACTTTAAGCTTGTAAAAGGTTGGCATCTTGTTTGCTATAAGGTGGATACGGAGCGCATTTAAGTGATCTCAGGATGTTGATGTTTGCTTATTCCAACACCCTAAGACAACTTGCGTATTACGCTAATCGCTCTCGTCCAAAAAGGCTTCTCCCTAAAACCTGGAGAGATTCCAAAGAATCATTGGAAAGGAACACATAAAAATGAAAAAAATTGCGCTAACTCTGGCTGCAACGTCTATCACGCTTGTAAGTTACTCTGCGTTTTCTGCTCAAGACGGAGAACATGTTCGCCTTGCAACCACAACCAGTACTTACCATTCAGGTTTACTTGATTACCTGCTTCCACAATTTGAAAAAGACACGGGCTACAAAGTCGATGTTATTGCTGCAGGTACGGGTAAAGCCTTAAAAATGGGCGAAAACGGTGACGTAGATTTGGTGATGACACATGCACCAAAAGCTGAAGGCGCATTTGTTGAGAAAGGCTACGGCGTTTTACCTCGCAAGCTAATGTACAACGACTTTGTGATTGTAGGCCCGAAAGCTGACCCAGCAACAATCAAAAATGACGAAGGCGTGTTAGATGTATTCAAAGAGATCGCAAACAAAAACGCAACGTTCATCTCTCGCGGCGATGATTCTGGTACGCACAAAAAAGAAATGGGCTTCTGGGCTCAAACTAAAATCGAACCGAACTTTGGTGGCTACCGTAGCGTAGGTCAAGGTATGGGCCCAACTCTAAACATGGCGTCTGAAATGCAAGGCTACACCATGACGGACCGCGGCACATGGCTGGCTTACCAAAACAAATTGGATCTAGAAATTCTGTTCCAAGGCGATGAAAAACTGTTTAACCCGTACCAAGTTATTCTTGTTAACCCTGAGCGTTACCCAACGATCAACTACCAAGGTGCGAAGGCATTCAGTGATTGGTTGGTAAACCCTCGCGGACAGGAACTTATCAATGGTTTCCGCCTAAACGGTAAACAACTGTTTGTTGCGAATGCTGAGAGCAAATAACGCAATATGAATCTTGCTGATACAACACTGGAAGCGCTTCGCTTACTGGTGAATTTTGATGCAGACCTATGGGAGATCGTTGCGGTCTCCTTTAGTGTTTCTATTACGGCAATATCCCTAGTGGTATTGCCGGCTATTTTGATGTCCTTTGTACTGGCGTATACCGACTTTCGCGGTAAATGGTTTTTGTTGTCGATCGTAAATACGCTGCAAGCGGTCCCTACCGTGGTGATTGGCCTGTTGCTGTACATGTTGCTGTCGCGTGCTGGCCCTTGGGGAGACTGGCAAATGCTGTTCACTCAGAAGGCAATGATCTTCGGCCAAATGGTGATCTGCTTCCCTGTTTTGGTATCGATGATGCATGGTGCATTACAATCTAGCGACCGTCGTGCAGTGGAAACTGCCATCACGCTGGGCGTCTCCATTCCGCGCTTGGCAGCAACGATGATTTGGGAAACCCGCTTTCCTCTACTTGCGGCTATCATTGCAGGATTTTCACGTATCGTGACCGAGGTGGGCTGCTCAATGATGGTTGGTGGGAACATTATGGGCGTGACGCGAAATATTCCCACGGCTATCGCAATGGAAAGCAGTAAAGGTGCTTTTGCGCAAGGAGTTGCATTAGGAATTGTATTACTATCTTTAGCGTTGGCTCTAAACTTCTTCTTATCAAGTATGAGAGGCAAAGGCTACCTCAGAACATAGAACATGAAGCAAACAAACGACTCACCATTAACCCCATGTCGAGGCGAATTATGACTATAAAAATCACCGCCGAACAGTTATCCATGCGCTTTAAAGAGCGTGTGCTTTTCCACATCCCTGAGTTAGCCATCGGCCCAAATGATGCCATTTATCTCAAGGGTGACAATGGTGTGGGCAAAACTACCCTACTCAAAATCCTTGCTGGCTTGCTCAAACCCTCTACTGGCGATGTTGTTGCGCCAAAAGATACGTGGCTGAAAAGACTGACGCGTCGCAATGGTCGTGTCGATGTGATTTATCTCCATCAATCCCCTTACCTTTTTGACGGCACTGTATATGAAAACGTAGTCTATGGAGTGAAATATCAACAAGACACGCAAAAAGATAAGCGAGCTCAAGTTATTCACGCGCTGCGCATGGTAGGTTTAGAAACCTTAGCGGACGAACATATTTCCGTGTTGTCCGGCGGTGAAAAACAGCGCGTTGCCATGGCAAGGGCTTGGATCTTAAAACCGTCGATTTTATTGATGGATGAGCCAAGTGCGTCTTTAGACCAAGAATCCATTGAACGATTGGTGGTGATGGCGAAAGATCTTTTGGATCGCGGTTCCAGTATCGTGGTGACAAGCCATCAGGCAAACGCACTGACCGACTTATGTAAAAAACAGTGGTGGATTAAAGACAAGACTTTGATAGAGTCTCCTCTGTTGTATGTCATACCAAAAGAAACATCCCAAGAGAATGCATATGCTTCAACCAACACAAACTAGTTGGGTCATTTTGGCTGGTGGCCAAGCCAGCCGTATGGGTGGAAAAGATAAAGGTCTGATTGAGTTAAATCAGAAGCCACTCATCGAACACGTTATTGAACGTTTATCTCCACAAACTCCACGCATTTTAATTAATGCCAACCGAAACCAAGATGCGTACAGCAAATTTGGTTTCGTATTTAGTGATCAATTCAAAGATTTCCCTGGGCCTATGGGCGGTATTCACGCGGGTTTGATGCATGCTGAAACTGACTGGGTCGGATTTGTACCTTGCGATAGCCCTCAAATTAACACCGACCTTGTCGAGCGTTTCTGCCAGTTTGTCAAAGAAGACAGCGATATTTTGGTCGCGCATGATGGTGACCATCAGCAACCTGTTTTTACGCTCTACCACAAGCGCGTACTGCCAAAACTCACCGCGTTTTTAGAACGTGGCGACCGCAAAATCATTCTGCTCTACAAAGAGTGCAACACCAGTTACGTTGACTTTAGCGACTCACCAAACTGTTTCGTCAACTTGAACACTCCGGAAGAACTGGCGCAATTTGGACAATTAGAATCATGAAACACACGCTAAACATTCCTATTCTTGGTTTTGCGGCTTATTCAGGCACAGGCAAAACCACACTGCTTGAAGCCCTATTGCCAAAGCTAACTGAAGCGGGCCTGCGCATTGGCATGCTAAAACATGCTCATCACAACTTCGATGTCGATAAGCCGGGTAAAGACAGCTACCGTTTACGCAAAGCTGGCGCATCTCAAATGCTGATTGCTTCTCGCAACCGTTTTGCGTTAATGACAGAAACGCCAGAAGCCGAAGCGGAGTTTGAATACCTATTAACACGTTTTGATGAAGACATGCTTGATGTGGTTTTGGTCGAAGGCTGCAAAAACATCGCGTTTCCTAAAATCGAATTGCACCGTGAAGAAGTCGGCAAGCCTTGGCTTTATCCAAACGATGAAAACATCATCGCTATCGCTTCAGACGGCGGCGAGTTGGACTCTGAACTGCCACAAATGAACATCAATGATCTTGAAGCGATTGCTCAGTTCGTTATTCAGTATGTTCAAGAAGCGAACGCACCAAAAAACAAAGAGAAAGAAGCCGCATGTTGCGATACCCTTTCTCCTGCTTTCCTTTCTGTGGTTCAAGGCCAAGAGAAAATCCTTTCTTTGGTGAACACGGTTTCGGAAATAGAAGCATGCAAGATTGAAAACGCCTATGGCCGCGTTCTTGCGGAACATATCGTTTCACCAGTAAATGTGCCGCAATACACCAACTCCGCGATGGACGGTTATGCCATCCGCAGTGATGATGTTGACCGTGATAGCTACCAAGTGGTTGCTGAAGTGATGGCGGGCCATGCTTACGAGCAGCCTCTGGAAGTTGGTCAAGCAGTTAAGATCATGACTGGCGCACCAACACCACGTAACGGCGATACAGTGGTCATGCGTGAGCAAGCCATTCAAGAAGGTGACAAGGTCACTTTTAACGGTGCGAATATCAAAGCAGGCCAAAACGTTCGTCAAGCAGGTGAAGATCTCGCTATCGGCAGTGACGTCTTTACCGCAGGTACTCGCCTCGCCTCTCCAGAGATGGGCATGATCGCTTCGCTTGGCTTTGGTGAAGCGAATGTATTCCGCAAATTGAAAGTTGCCGTGTTCTCCACCGGTGACGAAGTACAAGCACCGGGAACAGAGCAAAAAGCGAATTCTATCTACGATTCCAACCGTTTTACCATCATGGGCATGCTTGAAAAGCTCGGCTGCGAGATCTTGGATTTCGGTATTCTGGAAGACAACGAACAGTTAATGATTGAAGCGTTGGAAAACGCATCGGCGCAAGCGGACGTGGTTATGACTTCTGGTGGCGTATCTGTTGGTGATGCGGATTACATCAAACTTGCCTTGGATAAACTTGGTCAAATCGATTTTTGGCGAATCAACATGCGTCCGGGACGTCCACTCGCGTTTGGTCAAATCAACAACAAGCCGTTCTTTGGTCTGCCGGGCAACCCTGTTGCCGTGATGGTCTCTTTCATTAACTTTGTCGAGCCTGCACTGCGTAAGATGCAAGGCGAACAAGGCTGGAAGCCTCTGAAAGTGAATGCCATCGCGACTGAAAACCTTCGCTCTCGACAAGGTCGTACCGAGTTTAGCCGTGGCGTCTATGAACTGGATGCAACTGGCCGTTTAACCGTTCGTACAACAGGCAAGCAAGGCTCTGGTATTTTGCGCTCAATGAGTGAGGCAAACTGTTTGATCGAAATCTCCCCAGCTATTGATACAGTAAAAGCGGGAGAAAGCGTGACAATTATCCCACTTCAAGGCAGAATCTAGCTCAAACTAGAAATTCAAAGGTCAGCGAGTCTGGCCTTTTTGTTTAATACAGAAACCTTTTCAGAGAGACAGCTATGGCTCGCACCATTCTTTACACTTACAAAGACCAAGACAAAGAACTGACATTCTCATACCAGCAACACCGCAACATTCAAGAAGCAGTTGCCGAGGCAGAAGGTATCGATATCACTGAGTTCCTAAAGATGGAGCAACAAATCGAAGCAGTGTCTGACACTAAAGCAGTGCGCAACTACCGCGACAACTACTTCAGAAAATTAGGCTTTAGTAAAATCACCCTAGCTCAAAAAGAAAACCTAGGCGTAGGCAAAAAGAACAAATAAGCTTAGCTGCAAACAGAAAACTCACGATTCGTCGTGAGTTTTTTATGCATGCTACTTTTGTTCATGATCTATACCCGAGCATACCGAAATTACTTAGGTATATAAGTAAAAGCCCCGTTTAACCTTGAAAGTCTAAACGGGGCTTTAAATTTCTTCTTACTTTATATCGAGTAAGGTTTAAGTCATTACTTGATGTTTAAGAACGCAGCGCCGCGTACACCACCTGAATCACCGTGTTTTGCTTTGATGATCTTAGGACACTTAGCCACAGACAATAAGTGTTTAGGGATGCGTTTTGGCATCTCTTCGTAAATCAATTCGAAGTTAGATAAGCCTCCACCAAGTACAACGGTGTGTGGGTCTGTTGCAGTAAACAGGTTTGCAAAGCAGATTGCTAGCAGCTCCATAAAGCGCTCGACGTGCTCTACTGCTTTCTCTTCACCCTCTGCGTGCGCTTTAATAATGTCGATCGCTTTCTTCTCTTCGCCGTAGTAATGCGCGTAAAGAAGCTCGAAACCACGACCAGATAGGTAACTATCTAAACAGCCTTTGTTGCCACAGCCACAGCCAAGTAATGGTGCGTTTTCACCCAGGTGGAACCATGCGTCGATAGGAAGACGTGTGTGACCCACCTCACCCGCTACGTGGTTGCGGCCAGAGAATACTTTACCTTCGTAGATAAAGCCACCGCCAAAACCAGTACCAAGGATCAAACCTAGTACAGATGGTTCATCTTGAAGATCTTCGTCCCACGCTTCAGAAAGCGCGAAACAGTTTGCATCGTTTTCAATTTTTACGCTGCGACCGATTTTAGCTTCCAGATCAGCACGAAGTGGTTTGCCTTTTGCCGCAGGAACGTTAACTGTTAGTACCGTTGCATCATCGGCGTCTTCCATACCTGGCAAGCCAAGACCAATCGTACCTTCGCAGCCAAACTCTGTATCGTATTTATTCACCAATTCCGCAATGGTATCAACCAGCAGCTCGTAGTTGTCTGTTGGTGTAGGTACACGTTCCGTCGCTACACGCTCAAGCTTCTCGTTAAATGCACCAAATTCAATTTTAGTGCCACCGACATCAAAGCCGTAATACATGTATTTCTCTCCTAAAAAATGCTTCAAACGACTCTCAAAAATGGCTAGAGTCAAAAGTATAAACTGATGGCATTATCCATATCTGTACGCCTGCAAACCGTGACCGAATGCAGATTTATCCCCTCACCGAAGCCAGTTGAACAACATACCATCAACAAAAGCTCATTCCTTAGAGTCAGCTCTCGGTTTTCATCCACTCTTTGAAACGTTTCAAGTGTGGCTGGTTAGGGTCGTTTTTGACTCGAGTCTTGCTCAGCATGTAAGTTTCTCTGAAGGCTTCAAACCACAATTGAAGGCATTCCGCAGCTTTAGGCTCACCAGCTTGTTTTAAAACTAATGTCGCGACTTCGGCGGTTGAAAGATGCTGATCATTCTCGGAGCGGCGCATGATGTATTCAGACAGAGATTCCGGCTCAATGGAAAGCACAGGCAAAGATTTAAGAAAATCAGAACGACGGAATATCTTTCGCGCCTCACGCCAGCTACCATCAATAAAGATCAGCAACCATTTTTTGTTCTCGACATCTTCTTTTACCAATCGCCCTGGCTCTAGATCTTCAATTAAACGAGAGGGATCATCCACATAGTCTGCAGGAAATACAATCACCGGTTGGTAACTGTCATCCTGTAGTAGCGCTAGCATCTCTTCAGACGGTTCTGTTCGGTTCCATTGATACACGTAAGTCTCTTGAATCGTATCAGCGATTAGACGACCGGTATTACTTGGCTTAAACACTTCGTTTTCAGAAACAATCAACATACATGCAATATTGGCCTTGATGTTTGGCTGAAGGTCGCACAAACAGTGTTGCTCAGAAACCTGGCAATATTGGCAACGAACCACTTTACATCCACGCGCGTTGAAAGGCTTGGTTGAGATAGATTGTCGGTACTGATATAAACGGTGGAAAGCGTGAATTCTCATGGTAAGTAATGCCAAGTAAAAAGTAGAGCGCGATTCTACTGATATTATGGTTTCGCCTCAAGATAAGCCCATCAGCAGTGTGTTGAAATAATTTCACTCTTATCTCGGTCATAGATAAAGAAATAAATAAGGGAATGACAGTGACAGAAACGACATTTCAAGAACCCTCATGGCTCAGATTAGGCTTTTTCCTTGGCGTATTATTGCTTTGTGCCATTTGGGAGAACAAATTGCCTAGAAAAACACTGACCGCTTCGCGCAGGTTTCGTTGGGTCAATAACTTGTCATTGGTTGCTTTTAACAGCCTAGTTATTGCTTTAATCATGCCTATCGCCGCCTTTCAAGCTGCGGTCATAGCTCAGGAGCAACAATGGGGGCTGCTGAATATTCTGTCCCTCCCCGCTTGGTTAAATATTTTTCTAACCGTCATTTTGCTTGATTTCGTCATTTACGCTCAGCATGTTGTCTTTCATCATGTAAAACCGCTGTGGAAGATTCACCGAATGCATCACGCCGATCTCGACATAGACGTCACCACAGGCGCACGCTTTCATCCCTTCGAAATAATCATTTCAATGGGAGTAAAAATTGCAGCCGTGTTTATCTTAGGTGTTTCACCTATCGGAATTGTGGTATTTGAAATTGTGCTTAATGCGAGCGCGATGTTTAATCACAGTAATGCAAAACTGGCTTTATCTATGGACCAAAAACTGCGAAACGTCATCGTTACACCAGACATGCATCGCGTGCACCATTCAGTGATAGTAAAAGAGACCCACTCAAACTTTGGTTTTTTCCTTTCAGTTTGGGACCGCTTTTTTGGGACATACCGAGCTCAGCCTAAGTTGGGTCATGAAGATGTTGTTATTGGTGTGCCGGAAATTAGAGACGAAGAAGAGCAAAGATTAGATAAGCTGTTAACGCAGCCCTTTCGCTACAATAAAGAGAAGAAGTAATGGTTGAAAAAATATTGTTGGATGAAGTATGTCAACAAAACGAATAGACCAAGCCTAAACCCCTGTTAAACACTACTTCATCCTCATGATGTGTAAGAACAGATTAGTTTTCTGCTAGCTGACGCTTTTTGTTTAACTGAGTAATACCAACAAATAAACCAACAACACCAAGCACTGCACATGCCAAAGCATTGGTGTTCATTACTTGCTGTGCCTCTATTGAGCTGTATAGAAAAGCAAGGCTGAAGAAAGTGGTGGCAAAGCTCAAACCTGTCAGTACGCTGAAACCAGCAAAACTGGCCAAGTCTTTAAAATCGTTCATAACGAGTCCCTGTTTACAATCCTTAATCGAGTGTTGTGAAAATAATAATTAACGAAATATTTGGCGCGATTGACTATGTTTTCGCGCATTCCATAACCAGATAGATACCCCAAATGAGAACCCTAAAAACAGTGTCTTCATTTGTAGGGCGACGTTGTTATCTAATATTTCTAATGTATAGTGAGCGTGGGAACTAAAGATAACATTGGCTATAAGAATCAATAACATAACGACTATGCCAGAGCGGCGATGCTTGACCAATAGATACGCTGCTAATAAGTCCAATAGTCCCAAAGCGCTCCAATACATATTCAACCAGCGTGGCGCAAAATCGTAAGGTAAAAAGCCACCAACAATGTTGTCATAAAGATGAACCACTCCGCCAACTGTCATAAAAAGGCATAAGAGAAACAAGACGAATTTATCCATTACCGTTTCCTTATCTGAATGAATGAGCAAAGCATATAGAAGTCACTTAAACATTTGTAATCTCATCGCCATTTTTGAGATCGACAGTGCCATTATCAACACGATGAGAACAGTAACGGCTACTCTACCTTCTTTATTTGCTTCTAGTAGAAGCATAGTGTTTGCTTTGTCATTGTCCCAAATCCGCCAATGCAACGACAGAATCCTCCTTTAAATCACGCCTTGGTTTAGCAACTCTCGTACCTTTTCCAGCCCGCGCTGAAACACAGTATGTGCATTCGCGGGAAGGCCGCTCTCGACATCGTGCCAGAAGAACGCGAAATCATGTCCACCATCGTCTTGCGTATGAAACAGCCATGAATTAGCGAGATCAGCACACTCACACAAAACAAAATGCCATGCTTGATTTTGAAAGCCACTGTCCCATGAGCATAAATATCGTGCGGAACGAACATGTGTGATACCAGACTCCTCAGCGAGCTCCCGCTTGGCCGCTATGATGTAACTTTCATCAAACACTTCAACAGTGCCCTTGACGAGCTGAACACCCGCCAACGGATGTTTAAAAAGTAGGATCTCTTGATTTTGATTACGTAGAACGACGGGGCAAACTTTATCGATCACAAAACCACTCCTTCTTATGGCTTTAGCTTTCTCTGGATATAAAAAAATCGCATGAAGCTGCATGATTCATTCCTTTGAATTCTGGCGACATTCTAGTCAACGAGTCCCTCGAACAAAGCATTAACATCACGTTGTGATAACTAAACCCTTTAGAAATGAACGAGATGAGATGTAACTCACTTTTGCGATGCAAATAGGAGCCATTAAATGAGTAGCCGTAGTAAATTACCACCTTCTA
>NZ_JAHGAP010000070.1:0-2026 GCF_030248655.1 Vibrio sp. D431a
TCAGTGGAACTGGTGAAGCTGGTTCTAAGATAACACTTGTGATTGACGGGAAATCTTACGTAACTACTGTGAGTGAGTTAGGTTCTTGGTCTGTTCAAGTAACAGATAAATTAAACAGCAATGACTACAACTACACAATTACTGCAACAGACCCTGCTGGGAACTCCAAAAGTATAAGTGGTGAAATTACTGTTAAAAGTTCAACATTTATCGATGCAAGGCTTGATGCTGGATCTGATACAGGTGTCTCAGATTCTGACAGTCTGACAAAAGAAAAGCGCCCAACATTTAGTGGTAAAACAGATCCTAATGCAACACTCGTATTAACGATTGATGGTGAGGATTATGACGTTTCTGCTGACAGCAGAGGTAATTGGTCTTTTACTATGCCAAAGGATCTTGATGATGGGCAATTCAATTGGTCAATTACAACGACAGATGTTGCTGGGAATACTGCAACTGAAAGTGGCAGGGTTGAAATTGACACCAGAACATCAATTGATGGTGATTTAGAAGACGACTCTAATACTGGCGACAAAGACGATAATTTAACAAATGTAAGACAGCCATGGTTCGGCGGTTCTGGTGAAATTGGCTCGACTGTCACTATCGAAATAAATAAAAAAACATACACAACTACCGTTGGCGAAGATGGAAAATGGAGGGTTCAAGCAACAGATGAACTCCCTGATGGCAAGTTTAAGTGGACTGCGACCATTGTTGATGATGCTGGCAACACAAAATCAACGTCTGGCGAGATTGAGGTCGATACTGGAACATTCGTTAAGGGCTCTCTTGATTCAACATCAGATACTGGAGATTACAGTAATGACGGTTTGACTAAACAAAAGCAACCATCTTTCTCTGGAACAGGGGAGGCTGGCTCAGAAATTGTGTTTGTTATCAACGGTGTGAGATATACGGATACCGTAGATGAGTCTGGTAAATGGTCGATACGCACATCAGATGATCTTTTAGATGGGGATTACGAGTGGGTAGTTACTGCAACAGATAGCGCTGGGAATACAGCAACTGATTCAGGCAAGATCACTATTGATACCTCAACATCTGTGACTGCGGGGCTAGATTATTCATCTAATAGTGGTGACAAAGATGACGATTTAACAAACAAGAATAAGCCATGGTTTAGTGGGACTGGTGAAGCAGGCTCGACAATCACTCTAGCTATCAACGACAAAACGTATACGACAACGGTCTCGGAAGATGGAACGTGGCGTCTACAGGTTAAGGATATTATCAAAGATGGCGACTACGAATGGACTGTTACGTCAAATGATATCTCAGGCAATGAGGCTACAGAAAGTGGCACTATTTCTGTTGATACCGTTACATCCGTTTCGGGTCAAATGGATAGTGGTTCGGATAGTGGTTCAAAGGATGATGATGAGGTAACAAGCGAAGAAAGACCTTGGTTTAGCGGGACTGGCGAAGTAGGTGCTGAAATTTCGCTTGTGATTGATGGTCGTGAATACCTTACGACGGTCGACGAAAGTGGTAAGTGGAAGGTACGTGTTGATTTCAGATTAAGTGAGGGAACCCATGAGTACACTATAACTTCAACGGATAAGGCAGGTAACCAAAAATCAGTAGAAGGTACTGCTGAGATTGACTTGTCGACATCGCTAACAGCTAAGCTTGATATTAATTCTGATTCCGGAGATAAGGGCGATAATACCACAAAAGAAACTTCACCATGGTTTAGTGGAACTGGTGAGGCTGGTTCAAATATTGAACTGACGATTAATGGAGAAACATATAAAACGACAGTTTTAGAAGACGGTACATGGCGTGTTCAGGTTACTTCACCATTAACTGACGATAAATCTTACGATTGGACAGCTAAAGCGACGGATATTGCAGGGAATACCTCAAGTACCAATGGGACAATTGAAATTGATACAGTTACAGCTGTTACTGCAAAGTTGGACGATGGTTCTAATTCTTCGGATAAGTCTGATACTTTAACAAATAATGAAAAACCAGTATTCAGTGGAACTGGTGAAGC
>NZ_JAHGAP010000071.1:0-2820 GCF_030248655.1 Vibrio sp. D431a
TATTATTGGTATCCCACAACGAACGAAAAAAACAACTTCTCGTTTGGTAGGGGGAACATTTTTAAATCAGTCGAAACGCAGTTAGATGCCCCTTTAGCAAGTGGAAAATTTCCCGTTGTGCTTTTGTCGCAGGGCGGAACACGGTCAGCGTTTTCCCACAGTGGTTGGATAGCCTCGAGCCTGGCGCAACAAGGTTATGTCGTTGTGGTACCAAAGCCTCCTGCACCGAACGAAATCAATGCAGAAATGGCTGTTGATGAAATCACATTCAGAACCAGTGATTTGGTGCTTGGGCTGAACGAATTAAGTTCGGTCGGGATACTGTCCGGAGGCGTAGATACTGATGCAGTGCAGGGGGTCGGCTTTTTTCTGGGCGGCACATCTATGCTGATGCTCTCCGGAGCGCAAATAAGCCCGGAGAAATATCGAACATCGTGTCACAACGCCACCAATGTAGACTGTCATTGGTTACGTGAAAATAACGTTGATATTACCAGCATCCCGGATCAAAAATTCCCCCGATTTCAGTCTGAAAACAAACTGAAATCGGTCGTCGTTATCAACCCTGAGCTAACGAAAACTTTTGTCCCTGAAACTCTGGCCTTGATGAACAATGCTATCACCGTGGTGGCGCTCTCTGATCGGCTACATCCCGCACTGACACCAGCCGAATCACTTGTTGCTCTTCCCAATGTGACGTTTCAAGAGATCCCCAGTGTGAGTCAGTTTAGTGCGTTCGCAGAATGTACTGAGCGTGGCATTAAAATTCTCGCATCAGAAGGGGAGGAAGCACTTTGCCAGGAGCGTGACGAGGTTTCCAGAAAGGACAATCACCAGAAAATTTTGGATGTAATTCTGACTAGCCTAACAAAGCCACAAGAATAGCAACAATGTGACACTTTCTTACACATTGTCTGTTCGAGTAAGCAAAGCGAGGAGTAAGTTTTGTGCAGGCTTATCCCTCCACCATACTGCAAGACATACTAGTGACCGTATTATTTGCCTTAATTAAGTACTTGTCCCAGCATTTTAAAGCTTAGAAGAACACACAAAATACCAACGATTTTCTTAAGAACTTTATTTGGGAAATACGCTGCACAACGCACGCCGAGGCTAGTAGTTAAGTAGCTACTAATGGAGAAGCTGATCATTGCAGGAAGGTATATGTATCCTAAGACTAAGTTGTTCCAATCTGTATTTTCCCATCCGTTTAACATGTAACCGAGGCTTCCTGACAGCGCGATAGGGAAACCTATCGCAGCAGAGGTACCAATAGCACGTTTTACCTCAAAATTTTGCTGGACAAGATAGGGGATGATCAACCCCGCACCGCTTATAGAGACAAGTGCTGATACAGAGCCAATCACCGAGCCTACAGTGATATTACCGATAGCCCCATGTGGGTTAGGGTTGTACTCATTTTCAGTGTTGAGGAACATCTTATAAGCAACATACAACATGAATACGCTGAAAAAGCCTGCCAGATAGACGCCTCGTAGATACGATGCTACGAATGTGGCGCAAAATGTTCCGACTAGAACTCCGCTCAACATTTTTACTACCATTGTCGAGTCTACATTCTCTTTTTTGTAGTGAGCGCGCATGCTGCCCAATGTTGTAATAATCATCGAAGCCATTGATGTCCCCAACGCAAGATGCACTACTTCCGTATCAGCTATTCCCTGTAGTGAAAATAGAAACGCAAAAATAGGGACGGCCATTCCACCACCCACCACACCAACGAGTCCTGCGAGAAAGCCAATGCCCAAGCCTGCCGTAATGTAATAGATAATAAAGATAGGTTCGTTCATGATGGTTCTGCCTTCGATAAAATGGTCGTTGCTAAAATGTTACTCGAACGCTAACTTGCTATGGTAACGTTAAGAGGACAGAAAATAATGAATAATGGCCAAAATGGAATTGAGTAAATAAAGTGACAAACTCTGATTACAGCGAATGGAAAAATGGCGCCGCACTGATCGTTAAGGAGTGGCAGCATGAAAGGAGCGACTTCAACCATTTGGATCAACGGCCACATAATTGGCACAGTCATCATCGAGGCCAGTTACTGTGTATAGATGAAGGGCTAATTCAGGTCAAAACCGATGAAGGAACGTGGATACTACCACCTCACCGAGCTGGTTGGATCCCCCCGGGTTCGATGCACAGTGTTTATTTTTGTGGTTCTCTGAAAGGTCGTTCATTACTGTTTACTCCAGAGAGTTGTGAGCGGTTTCCAATGGGACCTTGTGTGATCCAACTGAGCGATGTGTTGAAAGCCCTATCGGTTAGAGCATCGATATGGAGCAAAACAGACGATCTATCCATACAGTCTTTACGTATTCTTGCCGTAATATCCGATGAAATCGTCAATAGCCCTCATGAGTCACTCCACATCCCACTGCCCAGAGATCCGAGACTGCAAAAAGTTACTCAAGCAATTTTAATAGACCCAAACAGCAAACATTCTGTGGAGCATTGGGCCAATATTGGGGCAGTCTCATCTCGGACGTTAAGACGATTGATTCGAAGTGAGTTAAACATGAGTTTTAGTGAATGGCGGCAACAAGTACTGCTAATACATTCATTAGAAATGATAGCTCGAGGGGAATCGGTGGGAGATATTGCACATGCTTTAGGTTATTCGACGCCCAGTAACTTTATTGCGATGTTTCGTCGGGTCTATGGCGATTCACCCACGCGTTACTTTTCTAATCGCGGAATATAATTTCCGTGCTCGCATGCTCATGATGTTCCCCTAATTATCTTTAATCAAAAAAGGTAAATATTGAAAAGATTAACTGTTATGTTATAACATTT
>NZ_JAHGAP010000072.1:0-3072 GCF_030248655.1 Vibrio sp. D431a
TTAGCAGGGCGTTATGTGTTTAATCTCAATCGCAGTTTTGGAGTCATATCTTAGATATCATCACTCCGGCTTGTCATAATAGTTTGGTTGAATATGGAGATTAGTGATGAACAGTTTATTGGAAGCGCTCATTAAGCAAGGATATAAGGCTAAAGCTGACGCAAACCTAATTAGTATTCGTCTTTCATGGGCAACAATGCCAGTCTTAATTACTCGAAACATACAACAGAATGTGTATGAACTAAAGTTACAGTATTGGCGATATATTGTTGTAATTATTGCTTTTTCATTTAATGCGCGTATTAGCGTCAAACTTGAAAACTCTGTAAGCCCCATTTTATGGGGCACCTTATCACTTTTGTACTTAGTTTCTGCATTTCTTGTTCATCATAAAGCTAGGGAACTGCAAAAGTATGTAGATTCTATTAACTGCGTAGATCACACATAACAAAGCGTTTAAGGCAGATTCGCAACGCTCTGCATTTTCAGTTTGATTCAACTTTAGTGTTTACGGAACAATGGTTTAGGTAGGGTGGCCAACGTTGCTCACTACTTAACTCGGCGTTAGTACGGGTTTGGCATTAAATGTCATAAGTTTTGGTGTGTATCTGTTTTGGCGCTCGTCTTTACACCTTTCAGTTAGTGCCTTTCACGTTCTTTCCGGTGGCACTATATACGGAGTGTTCGTTTTGATTTCACCGTTTACGGTTTCTAACTCTTAGCCTATTTCTTTGGAGCTTCTTCATTTTCGTGGTGGCTTTTGAGAGAACCTTGATTATTTTTGGTGTGGCTGTTGAAGTACGAGGAAAGAATCCTATTCTAATTTGAAGCCAGTGAAAGTAGGGCTGTTCAGTGCATTTTTCTTCTAGACAATTTTCGTCTTTCATCTGGGGTAAAGTTTTGTAGCTGCCCGTCTCACTTCAGTGTTCAAAGCCTTTCATATCATGCCACTTTTCAATATCTTGGAGCGCATAAATAGAAGTAGCGCATGTACTAACAAATTGCTTAAGAGTGATTCGTAACGCGTGGCATTTCTACTTTGCGGTGGCTTATGTGATTAAGGCGCTGTGCGGTAGCTTTTGTATTGCGTTACTCACACCTTAGCAAGGCGTTAGCCATATAGGAGATATAAATGATATTTGGGGAAATAGATTTAGTAAAGCTCATGGAAGCCTTATCTAAAATCCTGTGGCCTTTGATTTTTGTGTACTTATTGTTTTCTTTTAAAAGCACGATTAAATCATTAATTGAGTCAGCGACATCACGGAAATTTACACTAAAAGTTGCTGGTAATGAGCTTACGATGGATGAAGTTACAGAGCAGCAAAGAATTATTATTTCTGATATGCAAAGTGAAATAGGTGACCTAAGAAAAGTAGTAGATGCTCTTTCGTCACGTGACGATACTCCCTTAATTATTGATGAATCACATAGAGCGGAAAGTCAACGAATCAGTAGAGTATTGTGGGTAGATGATCAACCACAAAACAATGCATTTTTGATCGCTAACTTAGAGTCTATGGGAGTTACTGTGAAAACGGCGGAGTCTACTAAATCTGCATTAAATATGTACCGAAATGGCAGATATGACAGTGTTATATCAGATATGGGAAGACCGGAAGGAGACCGTGCTGGAATTGAGTTAGCTCGTGAAATTCGGATGATGGATAATGAAATCCCTATACATATTTATTGTGGTGGCTGGGCTGCCAAAAACTTGAGAGACGAAGCAATAGAGGCTGGAGTTAATAGTATAACTTCCTCTGGCACAGTATTGTTAAGTTCTTTAGACATTGGAGTACATGGCTAACAAAGCATTTAAGAGTGATTCGCAACGCTTGGCGGTTTCGCTTCGCTCAAGTATAGCCAAGCGCCGCTCACACCTTAATGCGGCGTTAAGTGCATTCGATGTCAACATGACTCAATTGCATGTAATTTTTTTGTGATAGGAAGCAGCGATATGATGAAGCTTATAGAACCATGGTTGTTTCACCGTAGGGCTATGTACATTGCAAGGAAGTTAATTCCACTGCTTCTCTTTTATGGAAAAAAGACTAGATACTCTAAGGAAGAAGTGGACTATGCAATTGAAAGATCAAAATTATCGAAAAAGCACGTAACACTAGCATATGCTATTTATTGTGTAGACTTGTCGCAAGATGACTTCCACAGAAGTGAAAGTTTCGAAGAGTACTTATCTCACAAATGTAAGTATGATCCAGCAAATCAACGATTTGATGTCGCCTCTTTTGCTCACTACTCTTTGGGTGATTGCACTTCTAACGATGGTGGAGGTGGCGAGTGATGCACTTAACAAATTGTTCAAGAGTGATTCGGCACGCGTGGCATTTTTACTATGCGTTGGTTTTAGTGGTTAAGGTGGTATGTGGAAGCTTCGGTATTGCGTGCCTCACACCTTAACAAGGCGTTATGCATATTAGAGAGAATAATGAACTCATATACGAGCGAATGTAAAAGGTTGTCTATCAATGCACGAACTGCAATTGGTCTGCTTATCTTTGAGCGCTTCTGTGTTCTTCGTGGTTTAGAACTTCATGATAATCAGGAGTTTTTAGAGCACTTATGGGATTGGTTCCTCGTTGATGGTCCAGACGAATTCGAGCCTTGGGAATCTAAACGACCCACTTTAGTAAATTGTGGACTAGGTGACGAATTTCCCGAGGATTTACAGCTTTCCCTCGATCAAAACGGTATCGGCGAGAGTCAGTTTAGGACTATTGTCGGTGGCGTAACCGATATTTTATGGGGTAGTTTTTGGGGAGCGGCTGAAAACGAACAATCAATGGCTGCACTTGAAAGTGTCATTTCAGCTAGTGGCATAGAACAACTGCCGGTTTTAACACCCTTCAAGTTCTCATTGTTTTCACAAAACGAAGGTTGGGGTGACAAAGTCACACCTCAAGATTTGGAGTTTTGGCGCACCTGTGTGAAATATGCATAACAAATTGTTCAAGAGTGATTCGGCACGCGTGGCATTTTTACTATGCGTTTGTTTTGGTGGTTAAGGTGTTATGCGGAAGCTTAGGTATTGCGCGCCTCACACCTTAACAA
>NZ_JAHGAP010000073.1:0-1288 GCF_030248655.1 Vibrio sp. D431a
CAAGGCGTTAGCATTCACTAATAACAAAAAGGAGTATTATGAAGAATGTAATAGGAATGGCAGTGTTGTTAGTTTCTCTCTGGGGATGTGCGTCGGCACCTGATAGAGTGGAATCAAATAAAGTTGAGCCTAATTTTAATAACGGAAAGTCAGTAGTTTATATTTTGCAAGGTAACAACAAAGGGCTGTTGGAGAATGTCCAAACTTATCGAGTAAATGGAGAGCCAACAGGGAAGTTGCTGAACGGATCTTATACTTGGTTTTACGCAGAGCCTGGTGAAAAAAATCTAGAATTTTACGATCCTTTAATCCCTTCAAGGCTCTTCTGGGACAAACAGTTCACTCTCAAGCAAGGTCAAACTGTCTATCTATACCAAGGGTGGGAGCTAGCGCATGCTTCCAACAAACTAACGACAGATATGGTTTTCATTGATGGTAATGCAACGGTTATTACTGCTCCAAGTCGTGAACAACAAGTTTTCAAACTCGCTGAAATATCGCAAGAAGATGCTCGAATGCTTATGAAAAAACTAAGCTATGTGTCTAATGACTTGGAAGGTAAATAACTACAGCGTCAACGTGATTGCTAACAATCTGCTCAAGAGGGATTCGCAACGCGTGGCATTTTAACCATGCGTTGATTTTAGTGTTTAAGGAGGTATGCAGTGGCTTCAATATTGCGTTGCTCACCCCTTAGCAGGGCGTTAGTACGGGTTTGACATCAAAGGTCATAAGTTTTGGTGTTTATCTGTTTTGGCGCTCGTCTTTACACCTTTCAGTTAGTGCTTCTCACGTTCTTTCCGGTGGCACTACATGCGGAGTGTTTGCTTTGATTTCACCGTTTACGGTTTCTAACTCTTAGTCTATTTCTTTGGCGCTTCTTCATTTTCGTGGTGGCTTTTGAGAGAACCTTGATTACTTTTGGTGTGGCTGTTGAGTGACGAGGAAAGAATCCTTTTCTAATTTGAAGCTAGTGAATGTAGGGTAGTTCAGTGCGTTTTTCTTCTAGCCAACTCACGTTTCTCAATGGCGGTAAAGTTTTGTAGCTGCCCGTCTCACTTCAGTGTTCTAAGCCTTTCATATCATGCTACTTTTCAATATCTTGGAGCGCACAAATAGAAGTAGCGTATGTACTAACAAATTGCTTAAGAGTGATTCGTAACGCGTGGCATTTTTACTTTGCGGTGGCTTATGTGATTAAGGCGCTGTGCGGTAGCTTTTGTATTGCGTTACTCACACCTTAGCAAAGCGTTATGTAGCCACGAGAGGACGGTAAGTTAAAAGGATT
>NZ_JAHGAP010000074.1:0-3816 GCF_030248655.1 Vibrio sp. D431a
GCAACGCTTGGCATTTTTGTTATGCGTTGCGTTTTATGTTTAGGGTAGTCTGCGGTGGCATCGGTATTGCGTTGCTCACACCTTAACAGGGCGTTATGTTCTTGGAGGACATGTTGGAATATCAAAGGGACAGGGTAACTTTTGGCGTTTTTCAGAAACTTATTGTAAAGCTGTATAAAGCCCTCGTATCCAAGCTTTCAAACAAAAAAGAGAAGCTAGAATGGCAGCTAATCTTGATAGCCGATTGTTTACGAATCATTGGGCCTTGTAGGTTAGCTTATTGGATGGCTTCCAAAGTGCATACTTCAACGTCTAGCGTTAAGAACAAGTTCTGGTCAACCCATGTTTCAGGTATGGCTCTGCAATATTCAGGTGACATGATTGGCGCTGAAAAAGCATTCTTAAAAAGCCAGGACTTTGCTTGTGAGCTTTCTTTGAGTTTTAGCTTGCAGCATTTGGGTAAATTGAATGTTGAGGTTGGCAATTATAAACTGGCAGAGCAACAGTTCATAGAAGCATTGGCAATTCGAGAAAAATTGAAACGGGCTGACTTGGTAGAGTCGACTAACAGGGCGATTCGAGGACTACAAAAGCTACGAACATAACAAACTGTTTAAGAGTGATTCGCAATGCGTGGCATTTTTACTATGCGTTGTGTTTGGTGTTTAAGGTGGTATGCGGTGGCATCGGTATTGCGTTGCTCACACCTTAACAGGGCGTTATGCATATTAGAGAGAATAATGAACTCATACACGAGCGAATGTAAAAGGTTGTCTATCAATGCACGAGCTGCAATTGGTCTGCTTGTCTTTGAGCGTTTCTGTGTTCTTCATGGTTTAGAACTTCATGATAATCAGGAGTTTTTAGAGCACTTATGGGATTGGTTTCTCGTTGATGGTCCAGACAAATTCGAGCCTTGGGAATCTAAACGACCAACTTTAGTAAATTGTGGGCTAGGTGACGAATTTCCCGAGGATTTACGGCTCTCACTCGCTCAAAACGGTATCGGCGAGAGTCAATTTAGGACTATTGTCAGTGGGGTAACCGATATTTTATGGGGTAGTTTTTGGGGAGCAGTTGAAAACGAACAATCAATGGCTGCACTTGAAAGTGTCATTTCAGCTAGTGGCATAGAACAACTGCCGGTTTTAACACCCTTCAAGTTTTCATTGTTTTCACAAAACGATGGTTGGGGTGACAAAATCACACCTCAAGATTTGGAGTTTTGGCGCACCTGTGTGAAATATGCATAACAAATTGTTCAAGAGTGATTCGGCACGCGTGGCATTTTTACTATGCGTTAGGTTTAGTGGTTAAGGTGTTATGCGGAAGCTTAGGTATTGCGTGCCTCACACCTTAACAAGGCGTTATGAGTATTAATGTTGAACCTATAGGAATAGATTAGTGTTAGAGATAGTTAAATATTTTTTAACCTTACTTACCGCTTTCTTGGCTGTTTGGGGTGTTTTACATGACTACAGAACAGATGGGAGAATGAATAATAAGGGGCGTACTGCTATCGCAGGATTGATTTTTTTGTGTGTTATATCTGTCATTGCTGAATTTTTATCTAACAAAAACAAAGCAAAGGAAAATGTAATTGCAGCTGAGCAGCTTAACAAGGAGAATAAGCAACGAGAGGTTTTACTACTTAGACTTAAAGAAGTAGATAAAAGAATTGAATCAAATATATCCTATTTAGAATCTCTGAAGAAAGAGATATCTGCCAACCACTTAGAAGTAAAATCAACACAAAATTCTATTCGAAAAGCCACTGATGCACAAATTGAGCAACAGAAGACAATTGAAGAAGAAATTATAAGGTTTAGTGAAAAGGCAGAACTTGAACTCGGCAGATTATCAGCTCCTTTAAGTGAGCTATATATATCTTCGTCACTAAAGTTCGTGGGTGCAGAAAAATCTTTTCCTGATTATTATGAATATTTGACACCAGAATTTTATCATAGTGAAGGTGCCTATAGTTTAGCAGATAAGCTTGTTCCAAAAGGTTTTGATTATTCAAAATTGCATTATTTTTATCCCCGTTATTTTGAGTTGGCTATTTATAAGCTTCAAAATAATAAGGTTTTGGATAGTAAAGCCTATTTTAACCTTAAGCCTGATTTGTTGTTGAGTGCAGTAGACTCTGAAGATAACAGGATTCTTGATGACATGTATTCTAATCTAGATGATGGCAGTATCATAAGAACCAAGGACTTGGTTCCGTTGACTACCAAAAAATCTAGCGGGAAAATTACCAGTCAACTTGATTTTACTACGTTAGCACAACAGGGTGATTATGCTGTTTTTTCTTTTGTCACAACTTATCCGGAGGCTCTTGAGCTTACGAGGTTAATGCTACATACGGATAAAAGTTATTATGCCGGTGTGAGCTTAGATAACTGCGAATTAATCTACAGACGTAGTGGTATTAATATAATTCAAGAAAGTGGCTCTGAAATAAATAATTTTCGCCATGTGTATTCTTGTAAGCTCTGGAAAGCTAACGGTTTAAATGAACGGTAGAAAATACTCATAACAAAGCATTTAAGAGTGATTCCCAACGCTTGGCATTTTTCATTCCATTGTTGGTTTTGTGTTTACGGTGGTATGGTTAAGTTTCGTGGTAGCGTTGCTCACACCTTAATGCGGCGTTAGTACGGGTTTGACATCAAAGGTCATAAGTTTTGGTGTTTATCTGTTTTGGCGCTCGTCTTTACACCTTTCAGTTTGTGCCTTTCACGTTCTTTCCGGTGGCACTATATGCGGAGTGTTCGCTTTGATTTTACCGTTTACGGCTTCTAACTCTTAGCCTATTTCTTTGGCGCTTTTTCATTTTCGTGGTGACTTTTGAGAGAACCTTGATTACTTTTTGTGTGGCTGTTGAAGTGCGAGGAAAGAATCCTTTTCTAATTTGAAGTCAGTAAAAGTAGGGGAGTTCAGTGCGTTTTTCTTCTAGCCAACTCTCGTCTATCAATGGCGGTAAAGTTTTGTAGCTGCCCGTCTCACTTCAGTGTTCAAAGCCTTTCATATCATGCCACTTTTCAATATCTTGGAGCGCATAAATAGAAGTAGCGCATGTACTAACAAATTGCTTAAGAGTGATTCGTAACGCGTGGCATTTTTACTTTGCGGTGGCTTATGTGATTAAGGCGTTGTGCGGTAGCTTTTGTATTGCGTTACTCACACCTTAGCAAGGCGTTAGCTATTTCTCGTATATAAAGGAGTTCCAGTGGTTAAAGTTCTCGTTAGTTCATGTCTGGTTGGAAACAACGTTAGATACAATGCGAGCTGTTTATCAGTCAAAGCGCCTGAGCTGCTATGGCTCAAGTCAAACGCAGAACTTGTGACCTTTTGCCCCGAAGTCTCAGCAGGTTTACCTATTCCTAGAGCACCAGCCGAAATCATTACTGGCAAAGGTGTTGATGTGCTTGATGGTTTGGCAAACGTTGTTGGAAATGATGGTATTGATGTTACTGAACAATTTGTAAGTGGGGCAGAGAACGCTTTGGAACTTTGCAAAAAACAGCAAATAAAGTACGCGTTACTCGCTGAAGGCAGCCCTTCCTGTGGCAGTTCAAAAATTTATGACGGTACATTCAACGGGATCAAAATCGATGGTTCAGGGGTAGCTACTGCATTGTTAGAGCGCAATGGAATTAAAGTCTACAGTCAACATACGATAGCTAAGCTCCGAGAGGCGTTGGAAAAAAATAGCTAACAAACTGTTCAAGAGGGATTCGCAACGCGTGGCATTTTTACTATGCGTTGGTTTTAGTGTTTAAGGTGGTATGCGGCGGCATTGGTATTGCGTTG
>NZ_JAHGAP010000075.1:0-11238 GCF_030248655.1 Vibrio sp. D431a
GATATTGATGGCGATAAGTTGTCTATCCAATCGGCGTCTGTACCTGAAGCGCAAGGCACAGTTGAGATTGTTGATGGAAAATTGGTCTTTACACCGGCCGAGAACTTCAATGGTGACGCCGAAATCACTTACACCATCACTGATGGTTCGCTGACTGACCAAGCGAAAGTAGCTGTTACCGTTAACCCAGTAAACGATGCGCCAACGATCAAGGTCGATGCTGTAGAAAGTATCACTGAAGATGCAGTGAATACCGATACGGTAGTGGCAACGTTGGAAGTCGTTGATATCGACACGCCAGAAGAGCAATTAACCGTTTCTTTAGAAAACAACTCAAACGGCTACTTTGCGCTAGTTGGCGATGAAGTCAAACTGACTCAAGCGGGTGTTGACGCGGTTAACAACGACGAACTCAACCTTAAAGACCTAACGATCAGCGCATCAGTATCGGATGGTGTTAATCCAACGGTTAGCGACAGTGATAGTTTGATTGTGAATCGCGTTAACGATGCACCAACAGTCGACAATGTGATTTCAGATCAAGTGTTAGCAGAAGATTTTACGATCTACACGATTGATTTAAACGACGCATTTAAAGACAGCGACTCCGCACTGAACTTCTCAGTGTCCGGCAACAGCAACGTGTTGGTGTCGATTGAAAATGGCATCGCGACCATTAGCCCAACGGCAGACTGGAACGGCTCAGAAGCGCTGACGTTTACGGCTACCGATCCAAGCGGCGAGAGCGTTAGCCAAACGGTGAACTTCACAGTGGCGCCTGTGGCAGATATTGAATCTGACCGCGCGACGGTTGTGGAAGACACACCAACCATCATCAAGGTTTTAGGTAACGACACGTTCGAAGGCGACGACAAAGTGGTGTCGCTCGATAGCAATAACGGTCCAGCCAACGGCACGGTCTCGGTCAACCCGGACGGCAGCGTCACTTATACACCAAACGACAACTACCACGGGGCAGACAGCTTCACCTACATCGTCACCTCCGGTGGTGTCAGTGAATCCACCATTGTTAACGTCGATGTCACGCCAGTAAACGACAAACCTGACAGTGAAGACTTTACGCATGTGGCCGATGATCAGCTTACGCACGTTGTGTTTGATACCGATACGAAGCCTCTGGGTCGCGGTGACTCTCAAGATCATATCGCGGATGTTGAAGACGACTTAAAAGGCAACGATCTACATGTCCGAATTACTGAACTGCCAACCTCAGGTACGTTGTTCTTTAAAGATAGTGATGGTGAGTTGCACGAAATTAAAGAAGTAAGCGATACGCTTTATGACAAAGACAGCCTTTACTATGAAGCTGATAATGTGGGTTTCTTATTAGGTATCAAGGATCGCCCAGATACACCAAATAGTTCCGAGTCTACAACAGATTTCAATAATTGGGGGCTAAGTGAGGACGGAGGTCCATCACACTCCCGTACTGAGCATTTAGCAAATGGAGCTTCTATCACCATTTCTTCTGATAGCGGTGAGCTTGCGCAGTACAACCGCCAGGTGTCACACATCGGCAATGGTATCGCTGACAATGATGGGCAGGGTATTGAGAAAGGTGAAACGATTACGATCGATTTGTCTAATAACCCTGTGGGCAGCGTAAACCTTGGCTTAGATGGATTAGGTGGATTGTTTGATTACGGTGATGACAACGCAGCACTTATTACGGTTACATACTTAGATTCAAATAATGTCCAACAGACTCAAACGTTCGAGTTTTTGAAGCCTGAAGGCAACTTCATGCTATTCCAAGAAACAAGCGTTGGTTATGGGAAAGATCTAGCTCTTCCTGAAGGTTCGGTCATTACTCAGTTAGATTTTTCTACGAAAAATGAAGGGAACTGGGAGTTACGTTATGTAGAAGGTGTACCTGCCGAAGACAGCTTTGGATATGTGGCAGTCGACTCTGAAAATGGCGTTAGCGATCCATCTACAGTCAATATCGTTAATGAAATGCTAGATGGTAATATTGCTGAAAATGGGCCAAGCCTGTCTGTGGTCGGTGATAGCGTGACTGAGGGTGACAATGTCACGTTCTCGGTTGTTCTAAATGAAACCACTAGCACTGCCGTTAAGTACCAAGTTGATATGCTTGCTCAAGGTTCTTCAGTTGATAAGAATGACGTAAATCTATCAAATGCAACCTATACAAATGGTGTTGTTTTCTTAGGTGGTTACTTGATTGTTCCTGCAGGTATAAGTAGCTTCGAAATATCGATTCCGACTATTGATGACTTGGTTGTGGAAAGCAGCGAAACGATCGTTCTTGAGATCGGCGGTGAAACGGGGACGGCAACAGTTCTTGATAATGACAGTACAAAACTTAGCGTAGTAGATGCCGGCGATGTCATTGAAGGAACTGACGCAATATTTACCGTTTTACTCTCTAACCCTGTTCAAGAGGCCGTTGTCGTCAATCTGAAGTCAACAACAAATGATAGCTATACTGCGGAAGATGTTGATCTAGGCACTATGGTAGTGACCTATGTGGATACTCATGGTCAAACTCAAACATTAGATATAGCGCCTAATGGAGACGTTACTATACCTCCAGCTGTCGCTGAAATTAAAGTCGCAGTCCCGACCAAACTAGATAATGTCCATGAAGGTGATGAGAGCTTTGGTCTTACGGTTACGGAAATCGGTAGTGTCACCAGTAATGGTATTGCAACTGGTAACGCAAATATTGTGGATTCTGATCCTGCACCTTTAGTTAGTATTAGTGCCGATCAAAATAGCGTAAATGAAGGTGAAACGGCAGGCTTTACGCTGACACTTGATAAAGTTGCAGATGAGAGTGTTACGGTTCATGTCGAATATAGTGGCGTGGCCCAAGATGGAAAAGATTTTGTTGGCGTTCTGAGTGTTGAAGTTCCTGCGGGTCAATCTTCAGCTGCTCTTGACTTACTGACGGTCACCGATGGTATTTATGAGGGCGCAGAATCTTTCACAGTAACCATTAAAGAGGTTGATGGCGCTGATGCGAGCATTGCTTCAAATAACAGCGCAAGTGTTGTGATCGTTGATGCCCAAAGTGCACCGAAAGTGACTATTAGCTCAGATCAATCCTCAGTTGATGAAGGTAGTGATGCAAAATTTATCGTCAACATTGACCAAAAAGCAGATGAAGATGTACTGGTAACATTCACAATCGGAGGGAATGTTGATGACAAAGATTATATTGCTCCAAGTACCTACACAGTCACGATTCCAGCGGGTAAAACGTCGGCGCCGATTGATATAAAAACTCTCGATGATGGTATTTACGAAGATCTTGAAAACCTAACCGTGACTCTAATTGATACGGTTGGTGCAGATTCGACGCTTGCAAGTGACTCGAATGAAGCAACAGTCTCTATTATAGATGCTCAGCACGCTCCAGAGTTTATTTCTGGCGGCGATAGTGCTGGTGACAAACCAAATGATGATGTTTACGACTTCGGGTCAGTTAACGAAAACACGGTGAGTGGGGCCGTTATCGGCACGGTCGTTGCTGAAGATCACGATAATGACGTGCTTGTATACCGCTTTGCAGATGGCTCGAGCACTAATGGTATTTTTGATATCGACCCGACAAGTGGAGAGATTTCATTGAACAAGACAATCGATGATGTTGACTTGGGCGATTATACGCTTCAGGTTGAGGTTATCGATGGAACTGGCGGGATTGATACTGCCGAGGTAAATGTTTCTCTGGTAAATGTGAATGATGCTCCTGAATCTTCGCCTTCAGTGGTTGAGATGAATGAAGATACTCAAGTGATGCTTGATTGGTCATCATTCGGTATTAGCGATGTGGACTCTGATGTATCAGATCTATCCGTCCAAATTACAACGCTTCCTAGCGATGGCTCATTAGAGTACAGAGATTCGCAAGGCGATTGGCAGTCTGTACAAATCGATCAAGTCCTCGATAAATCGCTTTTTGAGGAAAACGGTGTTCGTTTTGTACCTGAATTAAATGAATCAGGCAGTGACAGCTTCGGCGGAAATCAAGTCGGAGATCAGGAATCTAGTTACGCTCAAATTGGTTTTAAACCGACAGATGGGCAGAGCTCTGGTCAAGAGTCGACACTGACAATAGACGTGAACCCTGTAGCTGACAAACCGAACTTAATTGCAGTGACGCCATTAAACTCATTGCCTCAACAAGAGTTTAACGTTACGACATGGAGTAATGTTCAAGTTGGTTCTAGTGATGGTATGGGGGTCAATGGAGAGACTCTAATCTCAGCGATCAACGCTCTTAATGAAGCCGATGGTACTCGATTGAGTTGGGCAAATGTGGAAGATTTAGGGACTCATGCAACCTTGGCAAATGAGGCCGTTCTAGTCACATCTCTTGTTTATCTCGAAGCTGGCTCGAGTTACGACTTTGTCGGTCAAGCCGATGATAGCCTTGCAATCAAGTTGGGTGGTACGTTACTTGATCAAGCTCGTTGGGGGAGCGACAGTGGTGATATTAAGGGAGCTAGCTTTACCCCTTCGGTATCTGGCTTTTATCCAATTGAAATTTATCACCATAACCAAAGTGGTCCGGGTAACTTTAATGTGGATGTATCCATTAATGGACAAGCGCCTGTCAACCTGAGCAATAGTAGTCTTTACGTAGTTAGTGATGAAAGTGCACTAGAAGCAACTGATATCAGAACGTCTGAACTACAAGAAGTTAATGGTGTTGCGTTTTACGAAACATACCAGCTGAACGAAGGGTTACAAGATACAGCGATACCGCTCTCTGAAATTAAAGCAAGCTTAAATGATACAGATGGCTCTGAATCACTTAAAGTCACGCTAACTGGCTTACCTGTAGGTGCGATCCTTTCAGATGGAAATAGTTCTATTACTGTCGCAACTATTGATGAAGAACTGGACGTGACAAGTTGGGCATTAGATGCACTTACTGTGACTCCACCTGCGGGCTCCCATGATGACTTCACTATCAATTTGACTGCAACGAGTACAGAAAGCTCGAATGGTGATTCAGCAGAATCTAACTTGGCGATCAATGTTGTAGTACATGAGAACTTACCGACGGAAACGGAAAGTGATTTGGGCGAAACCATAGAAGACAATACTCTACAAGGGAATGTATTGCTTAATGACTCTGACGGCGACAATATTCTGATGGTAGATCATCTTACTATCGATGGTGCTGATTACGAGGTAGGCGAAAGTGTTTCTTTGACTAGTGGTACGTTACTAGTAAACCGAGATGGTAGTTACATATTTGAACCTGCTGAGCATTGGTCAGGTGACGTTCCATTAATTAGCTATACCACAAATACTGGCGTAACAAATACACTTGATATCAATGTTGTTGCTATCGCAGATCCACCTACGATCACGATCAATGTTGGCGACTTAGTTAAACGAGATGCTATTGATCCAAACCATCACTTAGCTACATCGGCAATAAATAATACCAATACCGAAAATGAGGCTGTCGCAGCCAACCTTGGGTTGGATAATGCAGTACCTAAAATTAATACACACGCTGGTGTTGTGTTGGGAGTCAATACTGACTTAAGTGACACCGACAGCTTGTTTGTTGGGACAGATTTCAACGATGTATTCTATGGTGGCGGTGGCGATGACGTATTTGTTGGCGGTGGTAACAATGATACGTTTTATGGTGATGACGCGACCAGTCTTACTCTGCATGATGGTAAAGATACAGTCTACTTAACAGGGAACTTTGATGACTACAAAATGACCTTCAAAGACGATCATGGAGGTAAAGTTCCATATTGGATTTTATTAGATAGTCGTTCTATCGATTCGGTAAACGATCATACAGGTAGTGATGACCGAGGTGATCATTTATATGAAATTGAACGCATTGTTTTTGCAGACAAAATTGTTGATTTGAAACCTGATGGCACTTATGAAGTGCTTCAAGATCGCTGGATTTCGGTCGATGTGGATGTTGATCTAGTTGATGTCGATGGAAGTGAGGATTTAGCGCAGACTGCTCTTGTACAAGATCTACCAGACGGTGTTGACGTGTATGTTGATGGGGTCGCAATTAAGCAAGATTCAAATGGAGATTACCCTGTCACTCTTGGTACAGATGGTAAGCTTTCCCTGGATATCAGAGTGCCATTCGATTATGAAGGCAGCTTAGAGTTCCCGCTAAGCGTTACTGCTACGTCTGTTGAAGGATCAAATAATGACGCAGCTTCAACAACTGAATCCGTTGAGCTTACAGCTCGTGACTATGTGTTGGAGTCGGGATCGCATGGGAATGATCAGATAACGGGTAGTGACGATCACGATATTATTGTTGGTGATGTTCAAGGATTGGAGATCATTGCAGGTCAGGACTACAACATCGCATTTGTTCTGGACACTTCAGGGAGCATGGGTAACTGGGTAGGAACTGCGAAGCAAGAAGTGCTAGATGTGTTTGATGAGCTGTTAAGTGCGGTAAATCAAGGAGAGAAGCCAGGGACAGTGAATATTCACCTTAGTGAATTTGCTTCAAGTGCATCAGCGGTGATTTCTGTTGACTTGAGTTCTCTTACAGCAAGAAAAGAGTTTGTAGAAGAGTTGAATCGTGTAATTGATGATGAGGGTTCTGGCGGCACAAACTATGAGGCGGGCTTACAGTCGGCCGTTGAATGGTTCAGCAGTCAACCTAACCCTAATGGCCAAAATATCACGTACTTTGTTACGGATGGTCAACCAAATAGAGCAACATACCTCTATGGTGTAGCACCGAGTGAATTCTCGAAAGTGATTTTGGACGTCGATAATTCTGGCAAGCTTGTTACCCTGCAAGATATTGCGAGTAAAAACAATTACTCATACGGACAAACAGTTACCTACAAAGGTGATGTCGTTATAGATAGTTACGGTAAGGTTTATTCACCGCTAACAGGAAGAATCCTTGGCGATATCGACAGATATTATGGCTCTATCCGTTATTACGATGAAGGGAATAGCTCGACACAAGCTCAACACATGTATCAAGTACTAGCGGCATTGTCCTCTATAGAAGCGATAGGTCTTGGGAGTGGCGTTGATGAACATACACTCAAGCAGTATGACACTGATGGTGTGGTAGAGTCAGATATTGATGTTACTAAGCTTGCTGAAACGATATTGGGTCAAGATGTACCTCTCAAACAAGGTTCAGACACTATTCAAGGAGGTGAAGGTAACGATATCTTGTTAGGTGACTTAATTGAGTTTGGTGGTAATGAACAAGGCTTAAGTGCGATTCAATCACATGTGGCGCAGCAAACGGGTCAGGATGTGTCTACCGTTGACGGCGAAGATATACATGAGTACGTTAGAAATAACTTGGAAGAATTCAACCAAACTCACCAAGGAGATAAATCGGATAATTTATATGGCGGCGCTGGTGATGACTTACTATTTGGTCATGGTGGCAACGACATACTCGTTGGCGGTGAAGGGGATGATATTCTGATTGGTGGTTTAGGTAGTGATACTTTAACAGGGTCAGAAGGGGCCGACATCTTTAAGTGGAGTGAAGTCACTAACGATGTTGATACTGTCACTGACTTCAATAAAAATGAAGACGCTCTAGACTTCTCAGATCTGTTTGACGACTTATCTAAAGATGAAATTGGAGAGCTTCTTAATGATCTTCAATCAGGTGATCATACTGGTGATGTCGGA
Organism: Vibrio sp. D431a; assembly: GCF_030248655.1. Lineage (NCBI taxonomy): Bacteria > Pseudomonadati > Pseudomonadota > Gammaproteobacteria > Vibrionales > Vibrionaceae > Vibrio > Vibrio sp. D431a. The sequence goes on from NZ_JAHGAP010000075.1 coordinate 7,675, forward strand.
GAGTATCATGTAGAAGTGGCACCAGACGGGGGATCTGAGGCAAACCTGAGTATTACAAAAGGGAGCTCGACATTGGACATCCATTTTGACGGTGCAAGTGTTGATGATGTGACTCAAAGCTTAATTGCGAGTTTAGAAGCTCAGTACAAAGACATGTAGTAGCGCTAAACTGTAGTCAAATTTAAAATCAAAAAGGTCTAGCAATTTGCTAGACCTTTTATTTTTACGGTCTGTTTATTGTTGTGCTAGCTTTTTGGAAGTGTTGTGAAAACGGTCCATTCTTTCTTCACTTCACCCTTGTGGCCAATCACTGTTGCGGTTACTCGACGGTTCAATGCGTGACTAACTTGGTCTGTACCTTGTGTCGCAAGTACTGTGTCTCCATAGCCGACAATGGTAACTCTATCTCCACTAATGCCGTTCTTCATGAGCTCTTTTCTAACGTTTTCAGCGCGGCGCTTAGATAAGTCAAGATTATGTTCTGCAGTACCAGTGCGACTAGCATAACCTTGAATCTCTATAGACGTGTTCGGGTACTCTTTCAAAAAGTCGGATAGTTCAAGAATTTGTTGCGTAAAGATAGGGTTGATCACATCGGAATCGTTCGCAAATAGTACTCGAATTTGCATTTCTTGTGAGGAGTCAACGTACGAACCGCAACCGTCGTTGTCTATTTCGGCACCCAAAGGTGTACCCCCCGGGCACAAATCTCGCTCGTTAATGACTCCGTCAGAGTCATCATCTATATGATCAGCCCACTGATCGGCAATTGGGGTATCTATGTAATCATATTCATCACCACGATCTGATGAACTGCATGCGGAGAGCATTAATGAGAGTGTAATAAAAGCTATGTGTTTCATAATTAATACTCCACTTCTTCTAGCCATTCTTTAGGCATTTCAACCCTTAATGCACTCAACAGTTGCCCAGTTGCGTTCATCACTCGATATTTGGCGTACTGCTCTGCGTATTTAGAATCTAAGTAGTCTTTACGCGCCTCAAAGAGCTCGTTTTCAGTGTTCAATAGATCAAGCAGTGTTCGTTTACCGATGCGATATTGCTTCTCGTAAGCAATTACGGTTTCAGACGCAGAGTCTACATGATCTGATAGAAACTCTTTTTGTTGTAATGTTAAATCAAGCGCACTCCAAGAAAGCCTTAACCCTTCTTCAACATTGCGATAGGCACCTTCACGCAAGTCTTTTGCTTTATTTAGCTGGTAGGCAAAGTTTTCTGAGTTCGCTGCATCACTGCCACCATTGAATAGGTTGTAGCGTAGACGCAGCATGGCAAGTGTCTCATCACTTCGACCTTTTAAACCATCAGCGTCGTCACGCCATGTTTGCGAAGCTTCAATTGAAATGGTTGGGTAATTAACACCTTTAGACTGTTTGTATTGAAACTTAGCCGAGTCTACGTCTGCGAGCGCCACTTGAATAACGGGATGAAGTTCAAATGCCAAGCCTACCGCTTCATCAACCGTGTACGGGATAAAGTTTTGGTCCGCTCTCGGAAAGATTAACCCTTGTGGTGTTTGACCGACTAAACGAGTGAACATCGTGTGAGAGTCATACAGGTTATTTTGAGCAGCAGCTAAGTTTCCGTGTGCTTTTGCCAAACGTGCTTCTACCTGCGTCAAGTCAGCAGTAGAGCCGATACCCGAGTTGACTCGTTTTTTAATGTCATCGTAAATATCTTTATGAACAGCAAGGTTGTTTTCTGAAAGCTTTAGGACTTCATACGCTTTAACAGCGTCCAAGTACACTTTAGTCACTTCAAGTGCCTTATCTGAAGCATCTGCTAAGAGTTGAAATCTAACAGATTCAGCATCAGCTGCGGTTCGATCAATATCATTTAATGTAGCGCTACCATCCCATATTAGTTGGGTCAGTGTCACTGAAGCTTCCTTTCGAGTGTAATCCGTGTCTCCTCGACCAACTTCATCTGACGGGTCTAATCCTTCATATCCAATTCCAGCATCTAGATCAACAGAGGGGAGGTAAGCACCTGATGAAGCTTCATTTATGTACTTCTGGCTCATAAACTCGTTAAATGCACTCTTAATATCGGGGTTATTTTGTAGCGTCTGTGCAACCGCTTGCTCTAGAGTTTGACCGAAAACTGGTGAAGACACTATTAAGCAACAGCAGGCTATATGTACTCGATTCCATCTCACGTTAGTTCTCCTAAAATCATGTCGCTCTTATTCTGTTTCATATTTGAGACGAGAAGTTACAAACAATGAATTTTCTTAGTGCGTATTATCAACTTGTTGATGTTTAAATGTTTAATTCAATAAAAAACAACAATCTTACTCTCTAAACTCTAGCATACGAGGCAAAGCTTGCTTGGTAAGTGGTCGATTTTTTCGTAGAAAACCTTTTTATCTTAAGAGCATAGCGGAAACTGGTTTAAATGAAGGCAAATTCTTCGGTTATTTTCCTTATTACTCTCAAAAAACTAAATCCTCTTGGAATAAAACGAAAAATTCATATTTTGTCTAAACTATAGACGTGTTTAGTGCAGTAACAAGCCTTTAATTAAACTAATACAAGGATGAAGAGCATGGATCGAGTAGCGTTAAGTTCATTGATGAGCAATGTCGTGGTTATAGGGCTTGATGGGAACCTGAGAAGTCTTGAAAGTGGTCAGCTACCTCAGCCTGGTGAATTAATTATTGAGGAAGTTTCTGATACATCAGAATTAATTGTACAACAGGTAACACCGCAAGGTAGTTCAATTAACGTTACTGATGATGTCACTGCGCTAATCGAGGCTATCGCTAGTGGAGAAGACCCTACTGCTCTTGGTGAGGATTTTGAGCCAGCTGCAGGTGAGGAAAGTGGTTCTAGCCCCCAAAATACTGGTGCAATAGATCGTACTGGCGCTGAATTGTTGGCTAGTACGAATTTTGAGACCGTCGGTATTGATGGAATCGGACTATCTACAACTCAAGCACTATCTTTGTTGGATCTTTTCAGAGTAATTAATGGCCCTGTACCACCGACTATCTTAGTTCAAGAAATATCTAGTCCGACTATCAACGAAGGTGACCAAGTTGTATTCGATATTACTCTAAGTCAAACAACTGAAGACAACACTGATGTCATTCTTTCTCTCCTTGATGGAACCGCAACAGGCGGCTCAGCTGACGAGAACGGGAGTGACTACGTCAATGAGCGTGTCCTCATAACATTTTCTGATGGTACAACAGAAGAAGTTTCAGTCGGTGAAAGCGGAACCTTTACCATTTCGATCCCACCGGGTGAAAGTGACTTTACGGTCTCTATAGACTCTATTGACGACTCTATATTTGAAGGCCCAGAAACGTTTACGCTCTCTGGCACGACAGAAGAACAAAGCACACCTGTTACTGGGACTGCCACTATTTTAGATGATGGTAGTGGACCTGGCTCAAATCCTGATGATGATCGCCCAGCGGTAACGATGAGTGATGCAGGTACGGTTAATGAGGGTGATACGGCGAACTTCAAAGTCACCTTATCGAACGCGTCTGAAGCGGAAACACAGGTGGAACTGGGTCTTAATCTCGGCGATACC
>NZ_JAHGAP010000076.1:0-1960 GCF_030248655.1 Vibrio sp. D431a
CTTAAACAGATTGTTATGTTGTGACTCAAGGTATCTTCGTTTCTATGTTTAACTGCCCTGCCAACCCGGCTTCGCGATGCACGCTTAATGCTAAGAACTCTTCGGATGACGTCATTTCAAGAAGCGATTGGCGAGATGGATATTTTACAATGACAAATGAGTCCCAAAGGTCTTCAACTTGCCCAAGAATAAGACCAGTCACCTCTGAATAGAAGACAACCTCAGCACCATACTTTTCCAAAACCTTAAGCATAGGCTGACCATAAAGTTCATATGCTTCTTTGCCCGTTAGATTAGTTTCTCGACCATCTGCATATTCTGCCTTCTCTTTAAACTTGAAAAGGTTTAGTAGATGAATTTCACCTGATTCCGGTGAAGATTTTAACCTTTCCATCTGACTTTCTGATGGAAAAAGCTGATTCAGAACTTCCATATTCTCTCCTGCAACATAACGCCGCATTAAGGTGTGAGCAACGCTACCACGACACTAAACCATTGCACCGTAAACACGAAACCCAACGATGGAACGAAAAATGCCAAGCGTTGGGAATCACTCTTAAATGCTTTGTTAGCACACAATTTACACAACTAATCTTTGTTTACGTTATTTGATTCCTGTTTATCAGGATTTGAACGAACATAATCTTCACCATTTACATTCACTACGTGATGATTAGGGTGCTTTCCAGCGTTAACCTCATCAACAAGCGTTTCTCGGCTAACGACTCCTCGACCTTGAATTGTATAAGAGTCATTTTCACCATGCTCGCCATCGTTATTGCCACGTATATTTTTAGCCATAAATCCTCCAGTGATATCATGTGAATTCAGTTTCACAGCACTAGAATCGACTAAGTAGAGAATTAATTCAAATGATTGATGTAGAAGTTTGAGTGCTAACGCCCAATTAAGGGGTGAGCAACGCTACCACCCAACCTAAAGCATTGTACCGTAAGCACTAAAATTGAAGTAGAAGCAAAATGCCAAGCGTTGGGAATCCCTCTTAAATTGTTTGTTATATGCACAGAATTTCGACTTGCTTTATGGCGTCAAAGAACAATTTATGACACTTAAAATCGGGCTTACTTCCTACTTTATGTCAGAAGAAACTAAACTCATGCCCACCGTCATCTTGAGTAAAGAAACTCCAGCTATTCGGTAGTTCTTGGTCTATTTCGCAAAGCACAAAATGCCACAGTTGATTTTGAAAACCACTTTCCCAGCAGCCGAGATAGTGAGCGCTCGATACACTAGATAACCCAGATTCTTCTTCCAGCTCTCTCAAAGCGGCACTTTCGATAGAAATGTCCGACGACTCTAGTGTTCCTTTAACAAGTTGAACACCAGCTAATGGATGTTCAAACAACAGTAACTGACGATAGTTCCCTGACTTTCTGAGCACTACAGGGCAGACTTTTACTTCCCTTTTTCGGACTCTTTCTTCCACTGAACTCTCCGTGCATATAACGCCTTGTTAAGGGGTGAGCAACGCAATACCAAAGCCGCCGCATATCACCCTAAACACTAAAATCAACGCATAGTAAAAATGCTACGCGTTGCGAATCCCTCTTGAACAATTTGTTATATGCCTTACCCACCAATGACACCGAGCCAAACACAAAACTACAACCATCCTGCTCATTTATCACACAATGAGTCGATGCTAATCGTTGTTTTAAATTAAATAATACTCAACTTGAAATTAGTCGTTTGAATAGCTTCAAGCCAAAACTTAGCATGTTGAGAATAAGAAAAGCTACTATGAACATAAATACTGGCTTGTAGAAATCGAATGGCTCCTCAGAACGGAAGAGGTACCGATAGATGCAATCTCCAGCGGCAATCCCTAATGCCATGTAACACTTATTGACGACTTCCTTTGTCATATATCCTCCTTGGCATATAACGCCTTGCTAAGGTGTGAGTAACGCAATACAAAAGCTACCGCACAGCGCCTTAA
>NZ_JAHGAP010000077.1:0-3416 GCF_030248655.1 Vibrio sp. D431a
AACGCATAGTGAAAATGCCACGCGTTGCGAATCACTCTTAAACAGATTGTTATAACTCTGATTTTGCCTTTGAGTACAGCTTATGCACGACGTCCGAATTAGAGAAATCGATACAATAGGCTAACTCTATCACGCTACCATTTTTTGATTTGTAAGCTGTAGTATTTCCGCTTTCCAATAACTCACTTAGATCAAAGAATACCTCCAAAGGCAAATCCGAGAACTCTCGATAACCTTGCATTGCTGTGACCGCATCTTTAGCCACATCAGAGCCCTTGTATTTGGTTGCGATACAAGATGAAAGAGCAAAATTTTTGAACAATCGTTCATCACTTTGAGTGCTTAGAGGGCTTGCGTTGAGTCCCAAACTAAAAACAGCAACCCAAATGGTACCGACTAATATTCTAGTTTTCATAGGTTAGCCCTCTTTGCTTCTGAGAAGTAATGATGAAATGACAAAAGAGTTATAACGCTGCATTAAGGTGTGAGCGACGCTTGGCTATACTTGAGCGAAGCGAAACTGCCAAGCGTTGCGAATCACTCTTAAATGCTTTGTTATGAGCCATTGCCGAATATATTACTAGCTATAACTGAAGAAAATACTCCAATCACGATAGACCAAGCAGAGGCAATAAGAATTGACCTGATTGGATGTACAGAAACCCACGCTGACAGCCTGAAAAATAGTGACTTTCTGACAAGTTTTAGCTCATCCTTTGATTTAGAAACTAATTCTCTCGAAACCCCGTTTGTTAACAATCGCTGAGAGCAAGAATCACAAATTGTAGGTTCATCGCAAGAGTATATGATATCTGACTTGATGCCATTCATATCGTAAATGCAACCTTTGGTTTCATCATGAGTAAAATTACTGTATTCGTAGCAGGTGGGAATACTGCCTTTGTTTTCTCGGTATACGAGCGTATAAGCATGAAGTAACCGAAAAACTACATTTTCCAGTCCGATATTATGAAAACGAAGATAATCCGCAATTTCGTGGAAAGTAAAAATGACAACATTATTTGTTAGTCGCCTGCTATACCAGTTTTCTTCTAGCGGCACATTTGTTAGTGTAATCGTTATTTCTTCTCCTTCTTTTTCAGGAATCAAATCACCTAAAATTTGATCGGAAAACTCCCAATTGTAACCATCCGAGCCTTTGGTAATTTCATAAGTCTCGATTGAGTTTAAGATTTCATAGACGCCAGAGCTACGACTTGATAGCAATGATAAGTCGAGATCTCTAGGCACAGAACCAAGTACAACTAGCCGTATCTTTGTTTTTTTGCTCAATTTAAATATCCTCTTGGCTCATAACGCCCGCTTAAGTGGTGAGCAACATTACCACGAAACTTGCTTATTGCACGTAAACACAAAAGCTAAGTCAAACCAAAACCGCCGAACGTTGCGAATCCGTCTTAAAGCGTTTGTTATGTGAACTGTTGCAACAAGCGGCTGTAACAAGTGCTTAGTTCATCAAGATAGATTTCACAAACATCCCCTTCGTTCCAAGCCCATAACTCTTTGGGTACGGGTTCGAATACCTTATGGTGAGGTGCATTTACAGTAGGGACACAATAAACGGGAAGATATAACCGATTACTTTTGATTTTATAACTAAGTTCACTATCTTCAATAATGTTAAATTGATCAGCCGTTATATCGACTAAAGTACCGTCACTTTCTACCCACCAATGCCCTACTTCACCACCACGCTTTTTTGATACACCAAAAACAAGGAATATAGGCTTACTGTAGCCTTTTTGAATTAAGTGGTAACAGAATAACATTGAAGCATGTTTGCAAGCATTGATTGGAAAATCAAAACCAAAATAGAACCAGCCTTTACCAACAACTGATTCTATTTTTCTTCTTACCCAAACCGCTTCTTCATAAAGATTTATCATCATGACCCCGTTCACATAACGCCGCATTAAGGTGTGAGCAACGCTACCACGGAATTAAACCATACCACCGTAAACACGAAACCCAACGATGGAATGAAAAATGCCAAGCGTTGGGAATCACTCTTAAATGCTTTGTTATATTAATTTTCTTCCCAGAAATCATCACCGTCTTCTGGACCATCTCTCAAGCCCACAATACCCAAATAAACTAAGATTGGTATAGTTTTTCTATTCGCACCACCTTGTATATCATACGCTGTCCAGCTCAAACTTAACCCCCACACAATTGGACCTAACCATTGAGCCCACCAAGGAAATTTTGTTGCCAAAGCTTCAATCAGTTTTTTGGCTGCTTCTTTACCTATAAATGCAGCTAAAGCAGCAATTGCTATTCCTTGAATCAAGGTAGCGGTTACTTCCGGACCAACGATAGATAGCAATAGCGGTAGAAATCGCGTTTTATTGTCTTTGAACTTTTTAAAAAACTCTTCTCTCGCGGTTTTGTTAACCCCTGCTTTTTCCAAAAGCTCTCTTTGTTCTTCCTCTTTCAATGAAAGGAAAGTTTTTTCAACTACTGCCTTGGTTAAGCGCTCCAGTTGAGACTCTGCGTTACCGATAAACTTTTGTTTTACTTTTAAAACCTTGCTAACATCATCTATGATTTCATAGATTGAAACACCTGCTACATCTTCACTTTTGAAGTACTTTCTAAAAGCAAATGCAACATCCGAACTACCAGCATAACGAATTTCTTTCTCTAAGAACTTACTTAGTGCTATTTTTGAGTTCCGATTACTCTGATCACTTTCAAAGCGTTTTATGTACCCATTTAGCTCTTCATCAGACGAAAAATTAATATAACTATCTGTTTGTTTAGCTAAAAAATAGAAGTCTTCTAATTCACACTTCATTAGAAGATTCGTTAATTCATACGCCATAACTTCCTCAAATTAATATAACGCCTTGTTAAGGTGTGAGGCACGCAATACCGTAGCCTCCGCAGACCACCTTAAACCCTAAACCTAACGCATGGTAAAAATGCCACGCGTGCCGAATCACTCTTAAACAATTTGTTATGTGTCAGATTTTAAAGACTAATTTTTGTTTTTGAGCAATAAGCTCAACATCTTCAAGTGGCTCATATTTCCATTTGGACAACGCTTGTACAGCTACCTTTTCAAAGATCCCCTTTGGGGTGGAATCGATTACAACAATATCAGCCACATCTCCATTTTTAGTAATGTTAAACGTCATGACCACATACCCTGACAGGTTATTCTCTACTGCAACTTTAGGGTATCTCGGCGATACAAACTCTATTGGCTCAAGATCTAAATATTCCGATGAGTAAGTGTTTTCTACAGAACTTGAACACCCTACTACTAAGATCAAGATAAATAATTGCAAAAATCTCATAATCTCTCTCTGACACATAACGCCCTGTTAAGGTGTGAGCAACGCAATACCGATGCGACCGCATACCACCTTAAACCCTAAACGCAACGCATA
>NZ_JAHGAP010000078.1:0-5324 GCF_030248655.1 Vibrio sp. D431a
ACCTTAAACACTAAAACCAACGCATAGTGAAAACGCCACGCGTTGCGAATCACTCTTAAACAGTTTGTTATGTTTTATTAGCCTCATATGTAGAGATTAAGAAAAGTGACATTGTCCCAGCTAAGTTTACAGCAAGCTCTGCATGCCTTGCTCGTGGCTTTACTGGACGCTTACCTTGACCATGAGCGTCACCCAGCTTATTCCGTAGGGTTCCTAAACCATTTACTATCCCTGAGCAGCCACCAAGAATCTGTTTAAATATGGATTCATTGTGCTGTTCTGGTGCCATATTTAACTCCTTTGCCGTCAACTTATACAGCTCGGAGAGTTCAATGGATGTGCTATTATACTCAACGCCTTTTTCATCAAGAATATGCTTACACACACTTTCTAAAATGGTTCTTGCAATTGTAATTGCTCCCTCTGGATCTCTAACTTTTCGCTCTAAAGCTTTAGTCCATGCATGATGGATGCTTTCAGAATCAAAGTTCTGTAGAACTTCAGAAATTGATTGTTGAGCTGGATGAGATTGACCTTTTTCTAGGAACTCTAGGAGTGGATTAAACTCTTGCCATAGGAACTGACGACGCTCAGCATAACTTCCATACTCAAATTTTATAAACTGCCAAAATTGCTCTAGATTACGATTGGTTTTCACAAATCGAGGAATCATCTGAGCTACGGTAGGGTTACCCAGTAACTCTGCTCTAATAGTTTGGTAATCACTGTTATCTCCAGTTCCGCTAGTTGCTTCCGCAACTAACAAATTCTGTAGATATTCGACCCTATCGAATAGGGATTCCAAATGATCTAACTCACTCATTTACTTCTCGAAATTTCCTATAAAACATAACGCCGCATTAAGGTGTGAGTAACGCTACCACGAAACCCAACCATACCACCGTAAACACTGAATTCAACGATGGAATGAGAAATGCCAAGCGTTAGGAATCACTCTTAAATGCTTTGTTATGTGCGTGCTAAACGGTAGCGCCTTACAGTGCCCTCGTTTTCACTTGTGTAGTTGCCAAGATACTCACCGCCACAGTTTTCGATAACCTTTTGGGACGCTGGATTGTCAATTGAACAAGTAACAATAACTGAGTCAATGACAACATGGTCTCGCACCCAAGCGAGGAGAAATGAAGCTACACCTTTACCACGAGCTGACGGTTTAGTTTCGTAGCCAACATGCCCAATGACATTTTCTACGTTGGCGTTAGTACCTTTACGAACTCGAATAGCGCCTAAGATTTCAGAGTCAGATATGCAATAATAAGTTGTGCTGGGTAAATACCCGATTGGTAACTCAGAAGTTGCCTTAGAGCGTTCAACTAAACCTAACAAATAAGCTTCAGGATCTTGCTCAACGCTGAAATATTTAAGGATACCCGACTCCAAACATTCTTTCGCGTAAGTCACTAATATCGGAGCTAAATCTGGACTCGCCTCTACTACTTCCATGTCAACTTTCCTCAAAAGCACATAACGCCGCATTAAGGGGTGAACAACGCCACCACCCAACCTAAGCTATTGTGCCGTAAACACTAAAGCCGATTCAAACCAAAACTGCCAAGCGTTGTGAATCCCTCTTGAATGCTTTGTTAGTTGCCAAACCTAAAGCTTTGATTTGAAGTTAATTACCGCTTTGCCAACACTTGCTTTACGTGCTTTGAAAAACTCAGTTCAGGCGCAGTTTCAAAGCGCCTGTCACTGAAACCACTTGGAACACGCAACGCCGTAGAAAACGAACTGACAACACCAAAAAGACCTTTTGGAGAAACAGTGCCACAAAGCTGACTTTCAACAAGTAAACCGGCTTCTGAAACGGCAAACCAAACTAGGAAAAGATCGAAGCTCAATTTCCGTGAACCAAGATCCCGAAGTTCGAAGTGCAGAATCAAGCAAAGCACACGAACGATTAGACCTAAACACTCTGTTTTAGCTGCGATTTTCTCGTTGGCAACTAACGCCCAATTAAGTAGTGAGCAACGCAATACAAAAGCTAACGCATTGCGCCTTAAACACAATACTCACTGCAAACCAAAACTGCCACGCGTTGCGAATCTGCTTAAATTGTTTGTTATGCGATTTTTCGGCAATGCTAAATAGGCTAACGAAAACATTACCTTAAACACGACAAACTACAAACGCGCAGATAACTTTTTGTGATTCAAGAACCAACAGATTCAACATTTCGTAACAAGGCCACCACAAGCGCGGAACGCGACATTAAAGCGAAGAATTAGCTTTTGCTTGCGAGAAATTCAACGAACCAAAATTTCAGCAAATACCGACTTTCCGTAAACTTGCCCTTTCCACACTTTGTGCCCGGGAAACTTTCCGCGACCAGATACGATTTTTAATGAGGCAACTTCACGAACTTTGGCATGTTTTTCGGTTTGAGTGATTCAAGAATTTGAGCCGAAAATGCTGATTTGCCGAAACCAAAAAGCGATTGGCCAAAGAGATTAAATTTAGAGAAACCTAAAAATTTTGCCTTGTCGCATAACGCCGCATTAAGGTGTGAGCAGCGCTTGGCTATATTTGAGCGAAGCGAAACTGCCAAGCGTTGCGAATCACTCTTAAATGCTTTGTTAGGTTTTTACGCAAATAGTTCACTAAACTTCTCTGAATTCCAGACTGAAACAACTGGCGAATCTGATACAACCGCTTTGCTAAAACCATACTTTTCGCTTTTAGTAACGAAAGCTATGGGAACGCTTCTATATAATAAGGCTACTGAATTACCATCAGCCGACCATTGAAAGCTAAAATCTTGCTCTACTGTCTTCTCAATAATTGCTGTTTTGGAAACTAGCCCTTGGTGTAATTGTGGCGGTTCCCCTGCTCTCATTTTCTGCTTCCAAGATTCCTCGGAAACAGGCACGTACTGTATGTACGCAACGGCATCTCTTTCTGGCTTTTGAGTTTGAGGCTTAGTTAGGTAAAGCACCCCAGACTCTTCAAACTCATCGAGAATTGCATAACGTTCGGACACTTCGTTATATGAACTTAAAAACAAACCCTCAGACATTACTACTCCTGACATCAACGTACACAAAATAAACAGAATTTTCTTCATGTGACTCCGAAAACCTAACGCCGCATTAAGGTGTGAGCAACGCTACCACGAAACCCAACCACGCCACCGTAAACACAAAACCCAACGATGGAATGAAAAATGCCAAGCGTTGGGAATCACTCTTAAATGCTTTGTTATAACGCTGATCACTGTACCAAAGACAAAGCCCAAGGAAGACTATTTACAAAGCTAATATTTAATTCCGATAGTTCGCTATCTATCGGTGCTCGTAATTTTGCAGGTTCCCCAAAATCAGCTTTGTTTGAACTAGCAAACACGATTTCATTACTAAATGAAGCAGATCTTAACTGTCTACCTAACTCAAGATAGTGCTCATAAATAGTGCAATCTTTAGATTCGTCTTTCCCTAGTGCTGATGGAGCTTTATTGCTTACAACTCGAAGCATAGCCTTACCTGCGCATTCTGTATCAAAATCAATTACAAGAGCTTTTTCACGTAATTGATTTGAAAGGTCTTTTAATTGAGACGGTACATTGTAATCGTGAGGTCTTTTAGTATAAGAAAACGTACCTAAAGATGGAAACTGTGCTAACGCACTCTGAAACTGAACTAAACCCTTACCCAAGCTTTTTAGATGCTTATCTGCCTCTGAATATACTTTATCTACATTTTCAAGCCACTCACTGTTAACTACATCACTGATGATTAACCACATGGAATCAGTATTTACTAGGTCGTTGACAGTAGAAATTGTATTTACATTTGCTCCATCCCGAGAGCTAACACGAATGACATCTAGTAACACACAAGTGTCTAAAAATAACACCGGCTTATCTGATTCAGCAATAATTTTATTACATAGATCTTGTAGGCTATATTTCATCCAGACCACCTACTTAATGTAAGCTAACAAATCAATGGAATATTCAAAGTCACAAGCGAGGTCTAAAGAGTAGTTTTGATCCCACCCATCTTCAATAAGAAATTTTTCTAGTTGCTCTGGAGTGATTTTTTTGTCTGAATTGTAAGCTAAGGTGATAAACTTAAACCAACGCTCCTGGTCTAGTGGGTGCGAACGACCAGTTGATTTATTAGCCAAATTTGAAAAGGCTCGAAGAGCTTTTGCTGCATCTTCGTCTAATAAATCCTCAACTTCGATGTTTTCTTTTGTAAGATCGAAATCGAAGGAAAACTTGTGACTAGCTCGTGAAATTAGATCGTTGCAGAAGTGTTTCTGCACTTCATTGTATTCAGAGATACTTAAACTACTTACTTTTATCGGAACAATATTTGTTATATATAAGATTCCAGCTTCTTTTTCAGACAACCAAAGACTTGCATACTCATCAGAATCGACCAAATAGTTAAAACAAAACATTTTGGCATCAGTAAACTTGGTTACATTTTCTTCTTTTTCTTCATCTCGAAGCCAATTATTAGACAGCCCAGAGATGTAGTTTATAAAATCATCTACTTTTGTTTCATCTATCGTTATTGTTAAGTTTTGAAATTCTTTCATACTTATCCCTAATACATAATTTATTTTGCGTTATAACGCCGCATTAAGGTGTGAGTGACGCTTGGCTATACTTGAGCGAAGCGAAACTGCCAAGCGTTACGAATCACTCTTAAATGCTTTGTTAGGTTTGTTTTCCAATTTCACTTTGAGCCCTAAGCCTCTCAAATGCCGAAGGTTTCGAGCCTGACTCAATATACGCAATGATTTCTGATACACAAGCTTCTACGCCTAAACTTGATGTGTCTAATTCAAGGTCATAAGTACGATGACTATGTACGCGATTAAACTGAAAACGGGCTGCTCCTTGTTTGCGGTCACCCCTCGACACTTCACGCGCTTCCAGCACTTCGAGAGGACAGTGCACACCGACGAAGAGCGCAGGCAACCCCTCAAACGCTTTAACACAAGCGTCTAACCATTCTGGCTGCTGAAGTACGTAATCTACGATAACGTTATTTCCTGCACGCGCAATAGCTGCTGCTGATTCATGGAAACCATTGACGATATAAGGGAATCGTTCTTCCATTAGTGAGGCACTATTTAGGTCACATTGAGCGATTTGAGACAAGTAAGTATCAACTGAGACATGTAGGTAAACATCAGCCAAAGCCTGTTGCAAGGCATGACTTAATGTCGTTTTTCCAGAGCTGGAAGTTCCATTTAAGAATATTACCAAACCATTAAACTCTTTCTTAAAATCAATATGATAGCGCTAAACTAATTGGTCGCAAGGAAAAACCTAACGCCCTGTTAAGGTG
>NZ_JAHGAP010000079.1:0-1320 GCF_030248655.1 Vibrio sp. D431a
TTGAACAGTTTGTTAGGCGACATTTCTACGTTTAACTTCTTTCTCATACGAAGATTCGTTGTATAGCCAAATAACCCAAAATGCGAAAAACATCCCGATCGTGTAAATGGAGTAATTAAGAGCATTATCCGATAAGAAAATCGTAATGCTTGCCGCATCAGAAGATGGATAAAGGAAAATAACATTGAAAATCATGTACAAGATGGCTGTGACGAAAGTTGTTCTGAAAAGCCAATTTAAACATCCTTTCTTTCGCGATTTTTGCCAATTATCAAATGCTTTACCATTCATTAACCCACTCCTTTTCTGTTAACTGAAGCTAGATTCTCGCCAAGATACTATCACTACTCTATCGTTTATCTCATGTCGCCTAACGCCGCATTAAGGTGTGAGCGACGCTTGGCTATACTTGAGCGAAGCGAAACTGCCAAGCGTTGCGAATCACTCTTAAATGCTTTGTTATGCAGTTACTCAAAGGGAGCACTACAATCAATTTGCTTGATGTCAAAGCCTAACATGAACATTGCCTTATCCACCTGTCTGAAGTTTGCTTGAGTAACTTCTCCATACTCTAGCTTACACAAATACCTCAAAAACCACGATGCCACTTTATTTGCTTTAAAGTTTCGCTTATCGTCCGGTGACTTCATATTAATCCCTAACATCCTACGAAGTTCACTATTTAAGCATCGAACTCGTGTCCCAGTGCCTTTGAATGAAACAAGATGCTTTGTTATTAACGTTAGTTCTGATTTCTGCTCTACACTTTCCAAAGAGTCAAAATAACTAGCAAAGATATAGTTTATATATGCAGCAACTCTTGAATCATAAATAGTGGTGAGTTCAAACATAAATGAGAAAACTTTCGTCCATCCACTAGACCAATTTATGTTGTTGAGGTCAACTACCAAATTATGGTCATCTTCAAACCAAGATTTACACTCTGCAAGATACGGTTTCAGTTCGTTTTTTCGGTGAAGATTGATAGCATCAATAATATTTGATGCTTGAACCCCACCCCAATCAAAAACCTCTACGCATTGTAAAATAAGTTCATTATTTGGCGTTGTTTCTAGAGCACCTAACTGGCGGTCGATATTTACAGAGTATTTCCCAGAGGACTCATAAGTGTATTGTTCAGCAGCTGATTTAATAGATGTGAAATCTATTTTTCCCTTTCGCTTACCAAAGTCTACCTGAGACTGGACATTACTTATTTGGCTAAAATAGAAATCGGAGAAACCCAGACGGTCTAAAATTTGAGCCATTTCATTGTACGAATTCATAATTTTATCTCTGCTGCATAACGCCGCATTAAGG